>NZ_JAYJJS010000004.1:0-262665 GCF_020181635.2 Mycobacterium zoologicum
CATCGCTAACAGCTCGCCGCGCACGTCGGGGCTGTAGCGGTCCTGGCCGTTCACCAGCTCACCGTGGCGCTCCAAGGCCGCCAGTTGCAGGGCCATCGAGGCGGCCAGGTAGCGCCCGCACTGCCCACCCGAGGCCGCCCAGACCTTCTGCAGCACCTTCAACGCGTCGTAGGAGTACTTCGGCTCACGCTGCCGGCGAGGCCGCTTGGCGACCTGCCGACCCACTCCCGGCGGCCGGGCCGCGGCTCTCAACCGCCGCCGAGCGTTGTCACGCGACCAGCCGGTGACCTGCACAACCTGATCCAGAATCTGGCACTTGTCCGCCTTCGGCGCCTTCACGTACGCCTGGGCGAACCTCGCGGTGATCTCAGCACGAGACGACATCGACAGCCCACTTCCCATGCCCCACGACGATCACCGTTTCGCGGGCATTTTTACGTGATGCACCGAGGGTGTTTCGCGGGCACTTCCCGTGATGCTCGTCGGATCCTGTCGGTATTGATGAAGCATAATGACAATCTGTCGAATGCGCGCGCCAATACGTTCATGGATATCGCCTACCGGGCGTACTGCCCCCAGTACATGCCGTAGTTGCGGTGGCCCGCGCCGCCTGGCGAGGGCTTTGCCGGTCACCAGGTGGGCGCACCGTAGTGAGTCTGCCTCCGAAGATCGAGACGGCCGTCACAGCTATTGAATTCCTGGTCGAACGTCACGCGCTGTCGCGTTGAATTCACTCGTATGCCGATATACGATTAATTCCATCGCGTTCAAGAAATGTAGATTAACGGACGCGATAATATTTATTTTTGGAAGGCTTGAATTCACATGAGTAAAATTCACATGAGCAATTCTATTGTGCATCCTTTGGGCGTTATCGCCGCCGGACTGCTGGCGGTCGGCATTGCGCCGGCCGGCGTGGCATTCGCCGCCCCCGACGCCGACGGTGCCACTCCGGCACCGGGAGCTGGTGCTGTTGTCACCACCTCGGCCGGCCCCAGTGGCGGCGCGCAACCCGCGCCCATCGTGCCTGCGGCGCCGATGATGGCCGGCGCTTCGGCGCCCGCCGGCCCGGCGACACCGCCGGCCGGCTGCCACGTGGTGTGGTTCAACGTCTTCGCCGCCGCCTGCATGCCCGGCAAGTAGCCGCGAGCCGTCCGGGCCTGCGGCCCTGTTCCATGATTCGCCGACCCAACCGAGGAGTCGGCCGGTTAGACATCCCAGGGTCGTAAGTTGTCAAGCGGCCCGGGTATCGGGGTTGGTTTGGCGGTGTGCCCAGGCTTTGTGTTCGTCGTAGGTGCTGTGGTGGCGTATGCAGCCGTGCAGGATGCCGACGAGGCGGTTGCCGAGGGCGCGTAGGGCTTGGTGGTGCAGGTCGCCGGCGGCGCGGTGTTGGTCGTAGAAGGTGCGGGCGCCGGGGCTGGTGGTCAGGGCGCAGAAGGCCCATTGGTCGATGGCGTCGTAGAGGCGGCGGTTGCGGACGTGGCGGGCGAGCACGGCGCGTTTGCGGCCTGAGGCGATCGTCAGGGGTGATGTTCCGGCGTAGTTTTTGCGACACTTGGCGGTGGTGTAGCGGTTCGGGTCGTCCCCGAATTCACCGAGCACCCGGGCGCCGAGGATGACACCAAGTCCTGGCAGGGAGCGGTAGATGTCGGCGTCCGGGTGTGCCTCAAAATGTGTTGCCAGCTCGGCCTCAAGATCGGCGATCTGGTGGTTGAGCTCGACGATGATGCCGACCGCAGCCCGGGTACTGGCCCCGAACGCGGCGGTGACTGCGGCGGGAGCGGTGAGCTGCGGGGTGCGCAGGGCGACCTGGATGTGTTGTGCACGGGTGTCGAGGTTGCGTTGGCGTCCAGCGGCTTTGAGCGCAGCACGGATCTTTGACAGGCTCAGGCGTCCAGCGTCGGCGGGGGTTGGGGCGCGGCCCAGGATGGCCAGCGCGTCACGGTCGGCCAGATCATCGAAGGCATCCAGCGCCGCGGGGTAGTACTCGCGCAGCGCCGAGCGCAAACCGTTGGTGTGGCGGGTGCGCGCCCAGATCAGATTCTGGTGGGCCCGGGCCAGCACCTTGATCGCCTCGGCCTTGCCGCTGTCACCGGCGATCGGGCGATGGTTGTGCCGGTCGGTGCGCACCAGATCGGCCAACAACTTCGCGTCAGACGCATCGGACTTGGCTCCCGAAATGTGGTGGCGGTCGCGGTAGCGGGCCGCCGCGAGCGGGTTGACCGCGAACACCTGGTATTCGGCTGCGGTCAAGGCATCCACCCACAGACCGCGGTCGGTTTCGATGCCGATCACCACCTGCTCGGGCTCCTCGGCATGCTCGGCGATCATCTCGTGCAACCGCCCGATCCCGGCCAGGCCTTCGGGCAGTCGCCGCGACGCCAGCCTGTCGCCGGTGTCGTTCATCAGATACACGTCGTGATGGTCTTCTGCCCAGTCGTCTCCGACGAACAGCATCGATGGGCCTCCCTCGGTTCAGCGTGGGTGAATCCTGTTCGAGCCGAAGGACACCCGGCGGCGACCTAATGGATCAGTGCTCAGCCGGCACGACATCCCATGAGAAGCCCTATGTCAAGCCGCCTCGCGTCAAGCGAGGATGCGCTGGAGTGCGCGGTGTTTGTTGGGGTCGTAGGCAAGGTTGTCGTGCCAGCAGTGCCAGATGACGTGGAGCCAGGCTCGGGCCAGGATGCGCACGGCGTGGGGATGGTCGTGACCGCGGGTTCGTGCGCGGTCGTAAAGTTCGGCGGCCCAGGGGTTGACCAGTCGGGTGTCGGCGGCGAAGTCGGTGACGGCATCGCGCAGTTGTTTATCGCAGGACCAGCGGAATCCGACGATGCGGGATTTGCCGGATTGGCGGGTCGAGGGTGCTGCGCCGGCCAGGCAGGTCAGGGATTCGGGCGTCGGGAAACGGGCGCGGCAGTCTCCGATCTCGGCCAGCAGCCGGGCGGCCCGCACGCGTCCGGCCCGTGGCAGGGACGTGAAGATGTGGGCGTCGGCGTGGGCGTCGAGTTGGGTGTTGATCTGGGCCGAGAGCGCCTTAATCTGCGCCACCAGGGTGTGCAGCAGCGCGACGTAGCTGGCGGTGATGTGGGCCTGGGTGGTCCCGTGGATCCCGGTGGCGCCGGGAGCGGCGGCCAGGATGCGTTGGTGCAGCACGGTGGGGTCGACCTTGCCGGAGTAGCCCTGTTTGGACAGCCAGTCGCCGAGCCGCTTGGGGGTCAGCCAGTTGATCTTGTCCTGGGTGTCGAAGCGGGTCAGAAACGCCAAGCTGATTGCGGAGTCGAGATCCTTGAACAATCCGATGGCGGCGGGCAGCACGTTGCGCAGGTGGGCGCGCAGCTGATTAGCCACGGCCACACGATGATTCACCAAATCCTTGCGGGCTCGGCAGGCGCGGCGCAACGCGACGGTGGCATCGGTATCGGGGATCAGCGGGCGCAGGCGAGCCCGGTCGGTGCGCAAGGTGTCGGCGAGCACGTAGGCGTCGAACCGATCGTCTTTGTTGCCGGCCGATCCGTAGCGGCCGCGCAGGTTCTTGACCTGATTCGGGGAGATAACCACCACAGTGACCCCGGCGGCGAGCAGGGTGTCGACGACCGGGCCGTCGGGGCGTTCGATAGCGACCTCCACGGCCTGGTGACGGCCGAGGAACTTGACGAGTTCGCGCAGCCCGGCAGCGGTGTGGGTCAGTGTGCATCGGGCCAGCTCGCGCCCGCGATCATCGACGACGCTGACCGCATGGTCGTCTCGGGCCCAGTCCAGGCCGGCGGTCACCCCGCCGGGCGGTTCCTCGGGCAACCTCATGGAATCGGTGGGGGTGTTACTGGCAGACTTCATGTCAGCCTCCTCGCTGCTTGCTCCAGTGGGGAGGCACCCATTTGTGTCGGTGCCGTTGGCGCCGGGGCGTGGTTGCCGGTTCGCTCACTGATCGGCGCTCGCGGCCACAGGTGGCGTTGGCGCTCAGCCCTATCGACGGTCGGCACGCCCCGGGCAACCACCAGGTCCTGCAGATCTCATGATGGACATCAATTGCGTCAAGCGAGCAGGGCAGTGACCTGGTGGCACCTCGGGTGCATCAACGCTTCATCTAGAAGCGATGACCTCAGGAAGGTAGACCAGTGAGCGCTACAGATGACCTCACCAACCGGCCGGGGCACGATCTAACCCCAGGAGTCGAGCATCACTCCAGGTCAAAGTAGTGCTCACCGGCCGGCGGCTCGGTGATCAGCCTCCCGCTCAAGAACCAAGATCCCCGGTAAGGACACGCTGATCGATTCCCATTAGGTTGAACTCATCATGAGCGAGCCGACCTCTGACACCCCGACGTCGAGTATCTATCTGGCCGCCACCGAAGGCGGTACCGGAAAGACCGTGATCGCACTGGGGCTGCTGCACCTGCTCGCCGCATCCGCTTCACGGGTCGGGGTGTTCCGGCCGATCGTCCGGTCGCTTGAGGAGACCGACGAGCAACTCGAACTGCTGCTCGCGCACGCCACCGCCAAGCTCGACGACCACACCGGCTGCCGCGGCGTGACCTTTCAGCAGGTCCACGCCGACCGCGAAGCCGCGTTGAGTGAGATCGTCTCGCGCTTCCACGAGGTCGCCCGGCAATGTGATGCCGTGCTGGTGGTGGGCAGTGACTTCACCGACGTCGTCAACCCGAGTGAGTTGAGCTTCAACACCCGCGTCGCCGTGAATCTGGGTGCACCGCTGGTCCTGGCCGTCAACGGCCACAATCGCGACCCGCAGTCCATCTCCGAGATCACCGCGCGCTGCCTGGCCGATGTGGCTTCGGTGCATGCACGGCCGGCCGCGGTGATCGCCAACCGCTGCGATCCCGACCGGCTCGCGGAGGTCACCACCGCTTTGGCGGGAATCGACGTGCCAGCGTTCGCGGTTCCGGAAGTGCGGTTGTTGTCGGCCCCGACGATGGCCGAACTGTGCACAGCCCTGGGCGGCACCGTCTACAGCGGCGACCCCGAGCTGATGCGCCGAGAGGCGCTCAGCGTGATGGTCGGCGGTATGACGGCCGAGAACATCCTCGAGCGCCTCAGCGAGGGCCAGGTGGTGATCGTGCCGGCCGACCGCTCCGACGTGCTGCTGGCACTGCTGAACGCGCATGAGGCACAGGGCTTCCCGTCGCTGTCGGGGATCATCCTCAACGGCGGTCTGCTGCCGCATCCGGCCATCGACAAACTGGTCAAGGGGATGCGGCCCAAGCTGCCGCTGATCGCCACCAGCCACCGCACCTACGACACCGCCGAGCAGGTGTCGCACACCGGATCCCGGATCACCGTCGACTCGCTGCGCAAGATCGACACCGCGCTGGCGGTGATGGCCGCCCACGTCGACCGCGCGGAGTTCGCCGAACGGATCCGGGTTCCGGCGTCGACGGTGGTGACACCGCAGATGTTCGAGTACCGGCTGCTGGAACGAGCCCGGTCCGACCGCCGCCATATCGTGCTTCCGGAGGCATCGGATGACCGGATCCTGTTGGCGGCGGGGCGATTACTGTCCCGCGGGATCGTCGACCTGACGCTGCTCGGGGTCGAGGACGTGGTGCGCGGGCGCGGCGCCGAACTGGGGGTGGATCTGGACGCCGCGCAGGTGATCGACCCGAGCAGCAGCGGCCTGCTCGAATCCTTCGGTGCCGAATACGCCCGACTGCGCGCACACCGGGGGATGACCGAGGACCGCGCTCGCGAGATCATGCGGGACATCTCCTATTTCGGCACCATGATGGTGCAGCTGGGGATCGCCGACGGGATGGTGTCGGGTGCTGCGCACACCACCGCGCACACCATCCGTCCGGCGTTCGAGATCATCCGCACCGCGCCCGGAGTGTCGACGGTGTCCAGTGTGTTCCTGATGTGCCTGTCGGACCGGGTGCTGGCCTACGGCGACTGCGCGGTGGTACCCGATCCGACTGTCGAGCAACTCGCCGACATCGCGATCTCCTCGGCGGCCACCGCAGATGCGTTCGGTATCGAACCCCGGGTGGCGCTGCTGTCGTACTCCACCGGTGAGTCCGGATCCGGGGCGGGAGTCGACAAGGTGCGTGCCGCAACGCAATTGGTGCACGAGCGACGCCCCGACCTGCTGGCCGACGGCCCGATTCAGTACGACGCCGCGGTTGACGAGGGGGTTGCGGCCGCGAAGATGCCGGACTCGCCGGTGGCCGGGCGGGCCACCGTGCTGGTGTTCCCGGACCTGAACACCGGCAACAACACCTACAAGGCGGTGCAGCGCAGCGCCGGCGCCGTGGCGATCGGGCCGGTGCTGCAGGGATTGGCCAAACCGGTCAACGACCTGTCCCGGGGCGCACTGGTCGATGACATCGTCTACACGGTCGCGATCACCGCGATTCAGGCACAGGGAGCCACATCGTGAGCGACGCCGGCCTGGTCCTGGTACTCAACTCGGGCTCGTCATCGATCAAGTACCAGCTGGTCGACCCGGAGGCCGGAACCGCGGTGGTCTCCGGACTCGTGGAACAGATCGGCGAGCCCGACGGGCCGGTCGCCGATCACGCCGCCGGACTGCGGCTGATCCACCGGCGGCTCATCGACTCCGGCGTCGACCTCACCGCCGTGCGCGCGGTCGGGCATCGGGTGGTGCACGGCGGCAGCCGGTTCTTCGCGCCCACCCTGATCACCGATGCGGTGGTGGCCGAGGTGGAACGGCTCGCCGAGCTGGCGCCGCTGCACAATCCGGCCAACGTGATCGGAATCGAGGTGGCCCGCAAAGACTTTCCCGACGTGCCGCACGTGGCGGTGTTCGACACCGGCTTCTTCCATTCGCTACCGCCGGCTGCCGCCCACTACGCGATCGATCACGACGTTGCCACCGAATACGGCATCCGCCGCTACGGATTCCACGGCACCTCGCACGAATACGTCTCGCGGGAGACCGCCGCGGTCCTGGGTCGCGATCCGGCCGAGCTGAATACCATCGTGCTGCATCTGGGCAACGGGGCCTCGGCGTCGGCCGTGCGCGGTGGCAAGGCGGTCGAGACGTCCATGGGGCTGACCCCGCTGGAGGGGCTGGTGATGGGCACCCGCAGCGGTGACATCGACCCCGGCGTGCTGTTCCACCTCAACCGCACCGCCGGCTTCGGCGTTGAGCAACTCGACGAGTTGCTGAACCGCCGATCCGGGCTGAAGGGACTGAGTGGGATCAACGACTTTCGGGAGTTGCTCGGGCAGCGGGCGGCCGGCGGCGCGCCGGGCGAGGCGGCCGGGCTGGCCTATGACGTCTACATCCACCGGCTGCGCAAGTACGTCGGTGCCTACCTGGCGGTGCTCGGCCGCGTCGACGCGATCGCCTTCACCGCCGGGGTAGGAGAGAACGTGCCCGACGTGCGCGAGGATGCGCTGGCGGGCCTGGACGGGCTGGGCATCATCGTCGACCCGCAGCGCAACCGCTCCGGCAGGGGCGCGCGGATCATCTCCGCCGATGCCTCACGCAGCACCGTCCTGGTGGTTCCCACCAATGAGGAGCTGGCGATCGCCCGCGCCGCCTGGGAGTTCGTGTAACGGCCGTGATGCGGGATTCGGATGCGACCGCACCGCTGTGGCGTGCGGCACAGCTGTTCCGCCTGCTGAGCTGCCTTTACGCCCTGGGTTTTCAGATCGCGATCAACGACGACCTGGCCCGGCCCGGGGTCAGCTGGCTGCTGTTCGCGGTGCTGATCGCGTGGAGTGCCGCCTGCGCGATCGCCTACCTGCGCGGCTTCGGCCGGCGCCCGGCCTGGGTGATCGCCGAGCTGGCTGCCGTGGTGGCGTTGATGCTGTCCACCGAGGTGGTCGCCTCCCGGGTGTGGGCGCTCGAAAACCAGACCTGGCCGACGACGCTGTGGGCCAGCAACGCCGTCATCTCGGCGGCACTGCAGTTCGGCCCCGCCGGCGGCATGCCGGCCGCGATCGTGGTCACCGCCGCCAGTGCGTTCGTCAAGGGCTATCTGAGCCTCAACTTCGGCCGCAACGCCACAGTGGTCATCGAGTTGGCGCTCGCGCTGGCGGTGGGCATGGCCGCCCAGACGGCACGGCGCGCCCATGACGAGCTGCAACGCGCGGCCCGACTGTCGGCGGCGACCGAGGAACGCGAACGGTTGGCCCGGCATGTCCACGACGGCGTCATGCAGGTGTTGGCGCTGGTCGCCCGGCGCGGCCGTGAAATCGGCGGTGCAGCAGCGGAGTTGGCGGATCTGGCCGGAGAGCAGGAACGCGCGCTGCGCAGGTTGGTCAGTTCGGTCGAGTTCGCCGCGACCGAAGACACGGTCGCCGGCGAAGCCGACCTGCGCGCCCTGTTGAGCCTCCGTGAGGACGACCGGGTGTCGCTGAGCCTGCCCGCCACGCCGGTGATGCTGCCGCGCGGCACCGCAACAGAACTCGACGCGGCGATCGGCAACGCGCTGGACAACGTGCGTCGCCACGCCGGCCCGGATGCGCGGGCATTCGTGCTGTGCGAAGACCTCGGCGACATCGTCACCGTCAGCGTGCGGGACGACGGCGTGGGCATCGCCGCGGGCAGGCTGGAGGAGGCGGCCCGACAGGGACGCGTCGGAGTCTCGAAGTCGATCGTCGGCCGGCTCGCAGCACTGGGCGGCAGCGCCGTGTTGCACACCGATGTCGGGGAGGGAACCGAGTGGGAACTCAGCATCCGACGGTGATGGTCGTCGACGACCATCCGATCTGGCGGGACGCCGTGGCCCGAGACCTCGCCGAGTCGGGGTTCACTGTGGTGGCCACCGCCGACGGGGTGGCCGCGGCGCGCCGCCGGGCCGAGGTGGTCAGACCCGATGTAGTCCTGATGGACATGCGGCTCGGTGACGGCGACGGAGTCGCGGCAACGACCGCGGTGCTTGAGGTCTCGCCGTCGACGCGGGTGCTGGTGCTGTCGGCCTCCGACGAACGGGACGACGTGCTGCAGGCCGTCAAAGCCGGGGCGACCGGCTATCTGGTCAAGAGCGCTTCGCGCGACGAGCTGAACGCCGCCGTGGAAGCCACTGCCGCCGGACGCGCGGTGTTCACCCCCGGGCTGGCCGGACTCGTGCTGGGTGAATACCGCCGACTCGAGCGCAGCCCGGACGCCGGGCCCGCAACCCCCGCCCTGACCGAGCGGGAGACCGAGGTGCTGCGCCATGTGGCGAAGGGCCTGTCCGCCAAGCAGATCGCGGTGAAACTGTCGCTGAGCCACCGCACCGTCGAGAACCACGTGCAGGCCACGTTCCGCAAGCTGCAGGTCGCCAACCGGGTGGAGCTCACTCGGTACGCCATCGAGCACGGGTTGGACGAATAACGGATCGGATCAGGTAGTCCTACTCATCCGCTGGGGCCATTCACCCGGCATCGTGGCCGATATGACCGAACCGCGAGCCGTCATCAACCGGCTCTCCGCCGAATGCCACGCACTGTCCTGGCAGCTCAACCGGGTTTCCGGGGAACTCGCCGAACTCGATCGGATACTCGGCAGCGCACCGGCTCCGGTTGTTCCGGTTGTTCCGGCGGCCCCACCGCCGCCCGCACCGTGGCCGACCCACACGGAACCGAAACCGGCGCCCGCCGTGGGCGACTCGGGCTGGGTCGGCAAGCTGCTGGCCGTCGCGGGAGTCGCGGTGACCCTGGTCGGGGTGGTACTGCTGCTGGTGCTGGCCGCCCAGGCCGGCGTCCTGCGCCCCGAGATTCGGGTCGCCGGTGGCTTCGCGCTGTCGGCTGGGCTGGTCGGGGTGGCATGCCGGCTGCGCACCCGGCCGGGCGGACGGATCGGGGCCATCGCGCTGGCCGCCACCGGGATCGCCGCGGCCTACCTGGACCTGGTCGCGATCACCGCGCACTACCAGTGGGTGCCGGCACCGGTCGGGTTGGCGGTCGCCGCCGCGGTGGGCGGCGCCGGCCTGGCCCTGGCGCGACGCTGGGACTCCGAACCTCTCGCACTGCTGGTGCTGGTCCCGCTGATCGTGCTGGCCCCGATCATCAGCGGTGACGTCGACCTACTGCTGATCGGTTTCCTGCTGGCACTGTCGGCGGCGGCGCTGCCGGTTCAGCTGGGCAGGGACTGGACCGGGATGTTCGCGGCCCGCATCGCGGCGGCGACGCTGCCGCTGCTGGCCGCACTGGCCTTGTCCGGCGGGCACGACCGATGGCTGATCGGCGGCGCCTGCGGCGTCGCGGCGATTCTGGCCGTCGTCAGCGGACTGCTGTTGCTGCCGACCACCACCCGGCCGGGTCCACTCGCGCTGCTGACCGCCGCCGGAACCCTGCCGGTGCTGGCCGCCGGGGCCGCGATGGACCGGGGGCCGGCCACCGTGCTGGCGGCGGCGCTCTCGATGGCCATGCTCGCCGTCATCCTCATTCACCGGGCACTGCCGCCGGTCGTCGTGCAGGTCTTCGCGGCGCTGTCCGCGGTCGCCGCACTGATCGCGATCACCACGGCTTTCCACGGCTCGGTGCTGGCCCCAATACTGCTGGCCACGGCCGTCATCGTCGCCGTCGCCGGCCGACAGAGCGGTGTGGCACGTTGGGTAGCAACGGGATTCGGGTTCGCCGGCGGAATCGTATACCTCAGCTACGCGTCACCGGCCAGCCTGATCATCGCGACGGCGATGTCGGCTGCCGACACAGTGTCCACGCTGATCGCCAGCTTGCTGCTCATCGCGCTGGTGGCCGCCACCGCACGCGCATACGCCGCCGGCGGGGTTGGCCAAGGCGCGAACTCCGCCGATGCGCCGATCCTGGCCACGGCCGGCGGGGCGCTGATCGGCTACGCCGTCACCGCTTTCACCGTCACCCTCGGTGTCGCGATCGGCGGTACCGGCGGATTCCTGGCCGGCCACATGGCGGCCACGCTGTGCTGGATCGCGATGGCGGCCGCCCTGTTCCGCTACGCGTTACGCCTGACCGACCGCGACGCCCGAACCCTGCCGATGGCCGCCGGACTGGCGCTCACCGGAGCCGCCACCGCAAAGCTGTTCCTGTTCGACCTGGGCACCCTCGACGGCATGGTGCGGGTCGCAGCATTCATCGTCGCCGGCCTGCTGCTACTGGGCATGGGCACCGGCTACGCCCGCAGCCTGGCGCAACAGGACGCCGGCGGACAGAGTTGATTCGAGAAAGGCAACAGACGATGACAAATCTGCTGGGCTTCCCCGGACCCGCCGAACTCGCCGCGGCAACACCGGCCGAGCGCGACCGCGCCGTCGACGTCATGCGGATCACCGCCCTGATCGGCGTCGTGGTCGGGCACACCGTGATGGCCACCAGCGTGATCCGCGACGGCGTGCTGATCTGGGACAACCTGCTCACCACGTCGACGGCGTTTGCCGCACTGACCTGGATCTTCCAGATCATGCCGCTATTCTTCTTCGCCGGCGCGGCGGCCTGCCTCACGTCGTGGCAGCCGGGTGCCGACTGGGGCGGCTGGCTGATGAAGCGTTGCCTGCGGCTGTTCCGCCCGGTGTTCTACTACCTGGCGTTCTGGGCCTGCGCGCTGACCGTGCTGTACCCGGTGTTGCCTCGGCACGTCTACGAACCGGTGGCCGGGGTCAGCATTCAGCTGCTGTGGTTCCTGGGCGCCTACGTTCTGGTGCTGGCCGCGATCCCGGTGCTGTACCGGATCGCCACGCCCGCTCGGCTGGCTGTCGGCGTCGGCACTGTCTACGCCGGTATCGCCGCCGTGGACGCGCTGCGGCTGCACTGGCCGGCGTTGGCGCCGTTGGGATATCTCAACCTCGCCGTCTGGCTCATACCGGCGATGTTCGGGGTGGCCTACCGGCGCGGCCTGCTGGCCCGGCCCGCGGCGCTGGTCGTGGCGGCGGCGCTGCTGGCGGTCAACGTGGTTCTGATGCGGTTCGGGCCCTATCAGTTGAGTTTGGTCGGCACCGGCGATCACCAGCTGTCCAACACGAGCCCGCCGTCGCTGCTCTTGGCCGGCCATGCGGTCATCATGAGCGCCCTGGCGATCTGGGCGGCGCCGGCGATCACCCGGTGGGCGCAGCGGCCCCGGGTCTGGTGGCTGACCGCGATCGGCAACTCCGGGGCGATGACGCTGTATCTGTGGCACATTCCGGTGCTGCTCGGCGTGCACCTGCTCTTCGACGGCCTCGGCCTGCCGCGTTACCCGGGTCTGCCACACTTCGTGGCGCTCAGCGTCATACAGGTGCTCTTGGTGGCGGCGGTGATGGCGGTGCTGTTCGTGGTGCTGCGCCCGCTGGAGAACAACCCGTTGCCGGGCTGGGACTCCCCGGTGGCGATAGCACCGGGGCGCAGCGGGCTAGTCGGGTTGCTGCTGATGGTGGCCGGGGCCGCGACACTGGTCGCGATCAAATGGGGGCTCAAAGACGATGGGCTGATATGCGTAGCGGTGATGCTGGCCGCACTGGTGGGTGCCCGTGCGTTGGCCGCTCAGCCCAGCAGTTCGTCGTTGTGCTGACCCGGTGTGGGGGGAGCGCCGGTGACGGCGGCATCGAACGAGCGGTAGCGCGCCGGGGTGCGCACCACGGTGATCGCGGTGTCACCCTCGCCGGTTCGCAGGGCCAGCTGATTCTCGGCGAACAGCGCGGTGTCCACCACCTGCTTCCAGGTGTTGGCCAGACACGCCATCAAACCGTTGCGCTGCAACCGATCCACCCACTGCTCCGACGTCGCCGTGGTCAGGGTGGACTCCAGCTCGGTGATGAGCTCGGCGTAGTTGATCGACCGGGAGCGCTGGTCGGCGAACCGCGGATCGGCGATCAGATCCAGCCGTTCGATGGTGCGGCACAGCGTGTCCCAGTGTTTGGGCGTGTAGGCGCTGATCACGACGTAGCCGTCGGCGGTGCGGAACGCATCCGAGGGCTGGGTGGCGAACCCGACTCCCTTGCGTCGCTTGGCCGGCGCGGCAGCCGGTGATGCGGCGCGGGCCTCTGCCGGGCGGTTCAGGTGCACGGTGAGCTGGTTGGCCTGCAACGCCACCGCCACGTCGTACATCGCGACCTCGACCACGTCGCCGGTGCCGTGGCGTTCCCGGTTGAGCAGCGCGGCCAGCACCGCCTGCGCCAGCACATGGCCGCTGGCATTGTCGACCAGTTGGAACGGGATGATCTGCGGCTTGCCGTCGGGGGTGCGCATCCCGGAGGACATGCCCGCCTCCGCGGCCACCATCAGGTCGACCCCGGGGCGGTCGCCGTTGGGCCCGTTGCCGCCGTACGCCGACAGTCGCGCGTAGATCAGCCTCGGGTTGCGGAGGCGCAATTCGTCGGGGCCCAGCCCGAGCCGCTCCATCACGCCGGGCCGGAAGGACTCCAACACCACGTCGGCGCCCTCGACCAGCGCCAGGATCTTCTCGGCGGCCTCGGCGGTCCGCAGATCGGCGGTCACCGACTTCTTGCCTCGGTTGTTGGGCAGAAAATAGACGGCCAGCGGGGGGCGGCCGGGCAGCACCGAGGTGATCTGCCGGCTGGCGTCGCAGCCGGGTGCCTCCACCTTGATGACTTCGGCACCCAGATCGGCCAGCACCTGACCGGCCAGCGGCCCGGCCACGTTCTGGGTGAAGTCCACGACCCGGAAGCCGTCCAGTGGTTTGGGGCCGTCGGCCATATCCGGTGCCCTCCGATCGACGAATATCCCGCAACCCTAGAGCCTCGCGATCCGATAAGTCAGGGGCGCACGGGAGGCTTCCGGCGATGCCGCGATCCCCTAAGGGCCGCCACGGTAAAGTCCAATCCTGTGAGATTCGGCCGATCGACCGTGTTGCCGGTTCTGCTCGTTGCTGGCGCGCTGACGGTTTCGGCGTGCGGCGTCGACGCCGGCGGAGCCGCATTGGTCGGCGCCCCGGACGTGGCGGTGGACTGCGGCGGCAAACAGGATCTGCGGGCCGGCGGTTCCACAGCGCAGGAGGCGGCGTTCGAGCAATTCGCCTACGCCTACAACCGATCCTGCCCGGGCCAATCCCTGACCTACAACGCCAACGGCTCGGCGGCCGGGGTCGACGACTTCCTGGCCAACGCGACCGACCTCGCCGGCACCGATGTGGTGCTCGACCTATCCAGGGGGCAGCCCGACCGGGCTGCGGAGCGCTGTGGCTCACCCGCATGGCACCTGCCGGTCGTGTTCACCCCGATAGCTCTGGCCTACCGCATCAACGGGATCACCAACCTGAACCTGGACGGCCCCACCGTCGCGAAGATCTTCAACGGCACCATCGGCACCTGGGACAACCCCGCGATCAAGGCGCTCAACGCAGGCGTGGCGCTGCCCTCGCTGCCGATCCACGTCGTCTACCGCAGCGACAGGTCGGGCACCACCGCCAGCTTCCAGAAGTACCTCGACAGCGCCTCCGAGGGCGCCTGGTACGGCGGTTCCGGTGAGTTCTTCAACGGCGGCGTCGGCGAAGGAGCCGCCGGGGACAGCGGCACGTCGGCGGCCCTGCAGAACACCGACGGCGCCATCACCTACACCGGGTGGTCGTTCGCGGTCGGCAAGCAGCTCCCGATGGCGCAGATCATCGCCTCGGACGGGGCGCGCCCGGTCGGCATCTCGGCCGAGTCGGTCGGCCAGACGATCGCCGGGGCGAAATTCGTGTCGGGCTCCGGGCAGAGCAACGACCTGGTGCTGGACCTGGCGTCGCTGTACAAGCCGACCGAGGCCGGCAGCTACCCGATCATGGTGGCGACCTACGAAGTGGTCTGCTCGACGTACTCGGACGCGGCCGTCGGGTCGGCGGTCAAGGCGTTCCTGCAGTCTGCGATCGGCCCCGGCCAGGACGGACTGGACCAGTACGGGGCCATTCCGTTGCCCTCGGCGGTCAAATCGAGGCTGCTGACGGCGGTCAACGCCATATCGTGAGCACCGGCCGGGCCGCCGCCGGTTAGGCTGGTGGGCGGACTTTCGCCGCGGAATCGCGGCTCAGCAGGGCTCAACAGTTGGGTGAAGGGAGCGTCGTCGGTGAACAGCGCCGAGCCGGGATCGCGGGTGGGTTCGCGATTCGGTCCCTATCAGCTCGAGCGACTGCTCGGGCACGGCGTTGTCGGTGAGGTGTACCGGGCCGAGGACACCCGCAACGACGAAACGGTCGCGCTCAAGCTGATCTCCGAGGACCTCTCCGTCGATGAGGCGTTCCGCAGCCGGCTGGAGGACGAGGCCGAAGCCGCCGGTCAGCTGACCGAACCGCACGTGGTTCCGATCCGCGCGTACGGGGAGATCGAGGACCGGCTCTATCTGGAACTGGGCCTGATCGACGGCACCGATCTGGCCACCGTGCTGGCCGACGGCGGCCCGATGAGCGCGCCGCGGGCGGTCGCGGTCGTGCGTCAGGTAGCGGCGGCGCTCGACGCCGCGCACAATGCCGACGTCATCCACCGCGACGTCAAACCCGACAACATCCTTCTCACCGACGACGACCTGGCCCATCTGGCGGACTTCGGTGTCGCCGCGGCCATCGCCGAACCGGACCCGGGCACCGTTCACTACATGGCGCCCGAGCGCCTGGCCGGCGAACAGGTCACCCACCTCGCCGACATCTATTCGCTGGCCTGCGTGCTGGCCGAGTGCCTGAGCGGGGTGCCGCCGTTCTCCGCTGACACCGTCGAAGATGCGTTGGCAGAACGCCTGACCGCCGAAGCGCCGCGGCCCAGCAAGTTGCGGCCAGGGCGCATAGCGGCGGGCGTCGACGACGTGCTGGCACGTGGGCTGGCCAAGCGGCCCGAAGACCGATACAGCAGCGCGGGTGAACTGGCCGCGGCCGCCTACGCGGCGCTGACCGAGCCGGAACGCCACCAAGTCGCCAGAATCCTGCGGCGTGGCGAGCCCGCCCTGCACCTTCCCGGTGGTCTGGAGGCCGACAGCCGAACCGACGGCACGCCGCGCCCGGTGGTCGACGGCCACGGCTGGACCGGCTGGACGCCGCCCGATTCGGAGGCCGGTGTTGGGCTCGGTGGCTCGCCGTTGTCCTCGGACGCATTCCCGATCACCTCGCTGCTGCAGCGCACCGACGCGCGGGTCATCCCGGTGGCGACGCGGCGCCGGCTGCGGATGCCGCGCAAACCCGTGCTGGTGGTGGCCGCCGCGGCGGCTGTCGTCGCGGTGGTCGTCGGGGTCGGAAACCTGGTGAGCGAGACGTCGTCGGCCTCGCCGGTGGCGGCCCCGCCGCAGGGCGTGCTGCCGTTCAACGACCTCGACTACCGGCTGTCGCCGGATGCGGTGGCGCTCGACGGCGACGGTGGTGTCTACGTCACCAGCGGGGGCATGCAAGGTCGGGTGGTAAAGCTGGCCGACGGCTCGGATCGTTCGACGGTGTTGCCGTTCAGCGACCAATACCAGCCGCGCGGGCTGGCGGTGGACTCCGGCGGCAACGTGTACTTCTCCGACGCCGACAGCCGTGTGGTCAAGATCTCCGCCGACGGCGATTCCCATGTCGCGCTGCCCTTCACCGGCCTGGCGGAGCCCCAAGGGGTGGCGGTCGATTCCGGCGGCAACGTCTACGTCGTCGACCGCGTCAATGAGGTCGTGCTGCGGCTGGAAGCCGGGTCGAACCTGCAGACCACGGTGCCCTTCGCGGGCCTCAACAAGCCCGAAGGGGTGGCGGTCGACTCGGCGGGCAACGTCTATGTCACCGACACCGGCAACAACCGGGTGCTCAAGGTCATGTCGGCCACCAATGAGCAGGTCGTACTGCCCTTCGCCGGAATCGTCGCGCCGTGGGGCATCGCGGTGGGTGACGGCGGGAGCGTCTACGTGACCGAGCGCACCCGCAACAAGGTCGTCAAGCTCGGCACCGGCGCGGCCATCCCGGCGGTGTTGCCGTTCACCGGCCTCAACGCACCGTTGGCCGTCGCGGTGAGCAAGAGCGGCGACGTCTACATCGCCGACCGCGGCAATGACCGAGTGGTCAAGATGGACCACGCCAACGGTTGAGACCTGACCCACGATCCGGGCTGAGGGGCGTGGCGGACGGTACGATTTCGGGGTGGACAGTCGCAGCTCCGAGCCCGAATCGGTAGGCGTCGTCGAGCATGCGGTCCAGCACGGCTATTCCCACGACCACGACCACGACCACGACCCGGTTTATGACGCCGGCTGGCACCGCGCGGCCGGGTGGGCGCGTCGTCTGGCCTGGGTCAGCATGCTGCTGGTGGGCGTGGAGGGCGTGGTGGGGCTGTGGCAGGGGTTGGCCGCCGGTTCGATCGCGCTGACCGGCTGGGCGCTGGGTGCCGTCCCCGAGGCGCTGGCCGGCGCCATCGTCATCTGGCGGTTCACCGGTTCGCGCACCCTGTCCCCGACGGCCGAACGGCGCGCCCAGATCGGGGTGGCGGTGTCGTTCTGGATCAACGCCCCCTATATCGCCGCGGCGTCGGTGAACCACCTGTTCGGCGAGCACCGCTCCGAGAGCAGCGTCATCGGCATCACCCTCACCGCAGCGGCGGTGCTGGTGATGCCGATTCTGGGTCGCGCCCAGCGGCGGCTCGGGGTCCGGTTGGGTTCGGCGGCCACCGTCGGCGAGGGTGTACAGAACTACCTGTGCGCGACCCAGGCCGTGGCGGTACTGATCGGATTGACGCTCACCGCGCAATGGTCGGGCTTCTGGTGGCTGGACCCGGTGATCGGCCTCGGTGTGGCGGCGGTGTCGGCCTGGCAGGGCGTTCGGTCCTGGCGCGGCGAGGGCTGCGGGTGCTGACCGGGGGCGAATAAAGTCCCGACTGCCCTGGAGCTGGTGGTGTTGCTCGACAGGGACAGTCGGGACGGTCACACATTACGCCGTGGCGTCCCCGGATGCCATCGGTTCGCGGTCCAGCTTGTACCGGATCAACCGCGAACTGTTGGCGACCACGGCCACCGACGACGCGTTATGCAGAATCGCCGCCAGCACCGGTGACAGCGCACCACCGGCGCCGATCAGCAGCCCGGCCGCGTTGACCGCGATCGCCATACCGTAGTTCTGCCGAATCACCTCCACGGCACGGCCGCCCAGGTCCCGGACATCGAGCAACCGGCGCAGATCATCGTTGGCCAAGGCCACGTCGGCGGTCTCCACCGCCACGTCGGTGCCGGCCAGCCCCATCGCGATCCCCATATCGGCGGCGGCCAGCGCGGGCGCGTCGTTGACGCCGTCGCCGACCATGCCGACCACGTAGCCCTCGTCCTGCAATGCCCGGACCACCTGGAGCTTGTCCTCCGGGAGCACCTCGGCGCGCCACTCGTCGATGCCGAGCTCTGAAGCCACCGCGGCGGCGGTCTCCGGGTGATCACCGGTGAGCATGACGATGCGGCGAATTCCTTTGGCGCGCAACTGGCTGAGGACTTCGTGAGCCTCGGGGCGGACCTCGTCGCGCAGGCTGATCAGCCCGACCAGGGTGCCGTCGACCGCCAGCAGCAGCGGGGTCTCGGCCTGGGCGCGCAGCTTGGTGACCCACTCCGAGGCCTTCTTCGGGATGCGGACCTTCTCCGAGCGCAGCAGGTTCGGGCTGCCCAGCAGCAGGGTGCGTCCGTCGGCCCAGGTGCGGATGCCCAGGCCCACCAGGACCTCGCACTCCTCATGCGGCGGGATGCTGATGTGGCGTTCCTCAGTGGAACGGATGACTGCTTCGGCCAGCGGATGCCGGGAGTGCAGCTCGGAGCTGGCGGCGTAGGCCAGCACCTGCTCGGGTTGCCAATCCTTGTGGATCGCAACGATATTGGTCACCACTGGGCGGCCGATGGTCAGCGTGCCGGTCTTGTCGAACACGATCGCGTCCACCCGGCCGGCCTGCTCCAGATGCGAGCCGCCCTTGATCAGGATGCCGCGCCGGGCGCCATTGCCGATCGCGGCACTGATCGCGGTCGGGGTGGACAGTCCCACCGCGCACGGGCAGGCGATCAGCAGCATGGTCATCGCTCGACGGACGTCGCCGGTGAGCGCCAGGGTGAGCGCCGAGAGGACGAACGACGCCGGCACGAAGCGCCGGGAGAAGTTCTCGCCGACGGTCTGGATCGGTGCGCGGTCATGCTGCGCCTCCTCGACCCGGCTGATGATCCGGCCGATCACGGTCTGATTGCCCACCGCCGTGGCACGCACCACGATCCGGCCGCGCACCACCACCGAGCCGGCGTGCACGACTGCTCCGATCGCGACGCTGGCCGGTAGGGTCTCCCCGGTGATCGCCGACTGGTCGACGATGGCCTCGCCGTCGACGACCTCGCCGTCGACCGGGATCGCCACATGGTCGTGGACGATCACCTCGTCACCGATCTGCACGGTGTCGATCGGCACCTGGACTTCGGTTCCGTCGGCAAGGCGGACCCAGGCGGTGTCCTGGTTGCCGCGCAACAGATCCGAGATGGCGCGCCGGGTCCGGCGCAGCGTCAGATCCTGCAGGTATTCGCCGATGTTGAGCAGCCACAGCACGGTCAGCGCGACGACGTTCTCCCGCAGCACCAGGCTGGCGACGGTCGCGGCGGTCACCAGCGCGTCGGTGCCGGCCTTACCGGAGCGGATCGAGCGCAGCGCGCCCCGCAGGAACGGATAGCCCATGAAGACCGTCGCCCCGGTCGCCACCAGCTGCCCGCTCGGCCCGAGCAGCGGCGGCCGGGCGAACACATAGCGCCGCACACCCAGCAGCGCCAATGCCGCGCCGCCGATCACCATGCGCAGCACGTCGGTGTTGCGGATGTCCGCCGAGCGCGGAGTGCGGGCCGGGATCAGCTCGGCGGCGACGGTGGCCGCCGAGGCGATCGCGGCCAGGATCTCGGCGGTGTCGCACCGCTTCGGCGAGTACCAGACCACGACGGCGCCGGTGCGCGGGTAGGCGTGCACGGTGCGCACCCCGTTGACCCGCCCGGCCGCCTCTTCGGCGGCCACCGCGCGCCGGGAGTCGCAGCGCACCCAGGCGGCCTGCACCCGCATCCGCCCGGCGGCATCCGAGACGACGGTCAGTTCATCGGTGCCGTTCATGGCCACGGTCAGTGGTCGTGGTCGTGTCCGACGGCCGCCGCCGGCGGGGTGGCCTCCTCGCCGATGCGTTCGCGGGCCTCGGCGACCACGTCGGCCACCTTGAGGCGCGCCGACTCTGCAACCTCCTCGGCCCGGCGGGTTCCGCGCAGGCTCCATTCGGTGGCGGTCACCGCGGCCTGGTGCAGCGGTGCCTTCTCCAACGCTTTGCGTGCCAGCTCGTAGGCACTGACCCCGACCAGTCCGGTGAAGACCGTTCCGGCCGCCTTTGCCAGCAGTCCCTGTACCGCCATGAGTGATCCCCTTGTTCACGTTCGATTGGTGCCGCCAAGGCTATCACCATATAAGCATCTATGCATGTATCGCAGCGGCTGATGCTGATCAGCCCAGTGAGCGGGTCACCTTCTCGGTGGCGCGGCGTCGCTCCTGTGCCCCCGGGTCCGGGTTGGCGACCTGTACCAGCGACCCGCCGGCGGCGAACACCGCCAGCATGTTGTCGATCAGCGCGGCCGGTGTGTCCCAATCGCTGGCCGACCAGATCCGATCCGCGGACGTCAAACCCGTTGCGGCCGCTGATTTCTCGCAGGCCGCCAGTACCTCGTCGCTGGACAGCCCATCCAATGCCTGGCCGGGGTGCGGCTCCGGGATGAGCTGGTCGCCGTGTACCCGCACCGCAGTCGCGTAGTCGGTGACGCCCACCGGCAGATCCGGCACCGGCCGGCCGAACGGGTCCAGCGACGCCACCACCACTTCGCCGCCGGAAGCGGCCACCGCTGCGTCGGCCTCGTCGAGCCGGGCCGCGGTGCACACCGCGACGTCGGCGTCACCGTCTGATTCCAGCAGCACCTGTGCGCCGATCCACCACGCGCCCAACAACACCGCCGCGGTCTGCCAATGTGCCGGCAGCAATACCGCGATGCGGCTGTCGGGCCCGGCGCCGAGCTCGTCGCGCAGCAGGTTGCCGGTTTTGGCGGCCCAGTTCGCCAGGGTGACCGCGGACAGCTCGATGCGTTCGCCGGTGGCGTCGTCGTAATAGGTGATTCGTGGCCCCACCGGGTCGGCGCGCAGGATGGGGTCCAGGATCGCCGAGCCGAGGTTGGTCACCCCAGCGACGTTAGTTCACGCACTGCGGGTCGTTGGAACCTGCCGTCAGAATCGGTGACGGCGCAGCGATTTGGGGCGCCGGATCGTCGTCCCCGGTCCCGGAGATGCCGGCCAGCTGCGCGCGGTCCCCGGCACCCAGTCCCGATCCCGGTCCGGTGTAGTCGCCGGCCAGCACCACCCGAACCGCCCCGGCCGGCACCGCCTCGTTGGTCACCACCGGCAGCCCGCCCAGGTTCCGGGCCACCGCCTGAGCGCCGGGGTCGTCGGTATTGGCTGCCTGGACCTGGCTGGTGGGCACGTGACCGGCCTCGTTGTTGCCCACCGAGCCGGTGCCGAATCCCTTGGCGTTGAGCACACCTGACACCGCCGCGGCCAGGCCGTTGATGTCGGTGTCGTTGACCACGCTGGCGGTGGTGTGCTCCGGGTCGTAGGCCAGGGCTTCGGTGTTGCCCGACTCCTGGTCATGCAATAGCCCGGCCACCCACTGCGAGACCTGGGCGGGGTCGACGCGCACCACGCTGTGCATGCCGTCGTCGCTCCAGCCGGACTCCTCGAGAACCGGGATGGTGGCGAACGCGACCTTGCCGGCGGCCAGATCCTGAGCCTTGGTGACGAAGTCGATCACATCCCAGCCCGCCGAGAGCACCACCGACCGCTGTACCGCCTCCTGCAGCCGCGTCAAGGTGGCCGGGCTGGACAGTGTCTTGCCGGAGATCACCTGGTGTGCCAGGGCCGCCATCACCGCCTGCTGGCGGCGGACCCGGTCCAGGTCGCCGTGCGGTAGTTCGTGGCGCTGCCGGACGAAGCTCAGCGCCTGCGCGCCACCGAGACGCTGCCAGCCGGCGGGGAAGTCCGCGCCGGAAAGTTCTTCGTACACCGGCTCTTTGAGGCAGACGTCGACGCCGCCCAACGCATCGGTGATCAGGGAGAAGCCGAGCAGTCCGATCTCGGCGTAGTGGTCGACGGTGACACCGGTCAGGTTGGCCACGGTCTGGATCAGCGCCTCGCGGCCGGCCTCGGTGCCGCGCGCCTGAGCCTGTTGGGCATCCATGCCGCCCTCGAACAGCGCGTCGGCGGTCTCGAGTTTGGTGGCGCCGTACACGCCGTTGATCTTGGTCTTGTCCAGGCCGGGCGCGTCGACGTAGGAGTCGCGGGGGATGGAGATCGCGGTGGCCGACTTCCCGTTGTTGGGGATCCGGACCAGGATGATGGTGTCGGTGTTGGTGGCGTCGTCGTCGCCGACGCGCAGGGACGCCAACTCCTCGGGGGTCAGCGGGTTGCCGTGGGCGTCGGTGCGGCTGTCCATCCCGACCAGCAGGATGTCGACCGCTCCGTCGGAGCCGCCCTTGCCCAGGGCCGCCGAGGCGACGTGGAAGATGCCGTCCTCGAACGATCGGACGCGACTCCAGGCCACTCCGGTGCCGAGAACGACGGAGACGGCCGCCACCGTGGCAATCACGCGGGCCACACGATGCACAGGCATCACTTCAGGCTACTTGTGTCACAGCGGTAACGGCGGTAGCCGGACCCCGGCGTGCCAGGTGAAGCTGGAACCGTCGCATAAGCTCGACGGTTATGACTTCTGGGCAGCGAATCGTGATCACCGGAGCCGGCGGCCAGGTCGGCACACTTCTGGCGGCCCGCGCCGCGCAACAGGGCCGCGAGCTGCTGACGTTCACCTCCGCCCAGTGCGACATCAGCGATTCCGCAGCGGTGGACGCCGTCGACCTGCGCCCCACGGACGTGCTGGTCAACTGCGCGGCCTATACCGCAGTCGATGCCGCCGAGGCCGATCCCGACCGGGCCTACGCCGTCAACGCGACCGGGCCGGGCCTGCTGGCCGCCGCGTGCGGCAAGGCCGGTGCGCGACTGATCCACATCTCCACCGACTACGTCTTCGACGGCGACTTCGACGGTGCGCCGCCGCGCCCGTACGAGCTGGGCGATGCCACCCGGCCCCTGTCGGTCTACGGCAGCACCAAACTGGCCGGTGAGAATGCCGTGCTGGCGGGGTCGGCGGACGCCGTGGTGGCGCGCACCGCCTGGGTCTACACCGGTGCCCCCGGCGGCACCGACTTCGTCTCGGTGATGCGGGGCAAGGCCGCCGCAGGCGCAGCTGTGGGGGTGGTCGACGACCAGGTCGGCTCACCGACCTACGCCCGGGACCTGGCCGAGGCGCTGCTGACCCTGGCAGATGGCTGGCCCACTGCTCGGCTGCTGCACGCCGCCAATGCCGGGGAGACCAGCCGGTACGAGCAGACTCGTGCGGTCTACGCCGCCGTCGGCGCCGACCCGGACCTGGTGAGTCCGGTCAGCAGCGACGCGTACCCACGTCCGGCGGCCCGGCCGCCGTACTCCGCCTTGTCGGGTGTCGAGTCGGCCCGAGCCGGCCTGGCGCCCCTGCGCGGGTGGCGCGATGCGCTGTCCGCCGCGCTCGTCGGATGACCTCCGGCATAATCTCTAGCCGTGAGTGAGGCCCTGCCGGTGGTGACGGTGACGTATTCACCGGGGTGGCACCTGGACCGATTCCTGGCGTCGCTGTCGCTGGCCACCGACCGCCCGGTGCAGGTGGTGATGGCCGACAACGGTTCCACCGACGGCGCACCGCAGGAAGCCGTGCAGCGCTACCCGGGCGTCCGGCTGCACGACACCGGGTCCAACCTGGGCTACGGGGGCGCGGTCAACAGCGCGGTGACCCTGCTGGCGGGCGACGAATACGGTGAGTTTTTTATCGTGGCCAACCCCGACGTCCAATGGGGCCCGGGCAGCATCGACGCCCTGCTGGAGGCGGCTTCCCGGTGGCCGAACGCGGCGACGCTGGGACCGCTGATCCGGGATCCTGACGGCTCGGTGTACCCGTCGGCGCGCCACCTGCCCAGCCTGATCCGCGGCGGAATGCACGCCGTCGTCGGTCCGCTGTGGCCGAACAACCCCTGGTCCCGGGCCTACCGCCAGGAACATCAGGAACCCAGCGAACGCCCGGTGGGGTGGCTGTCCGGGGCCTGTCTGCTGGTGCGCCGCGCCGCATTCGACGCGGTCGGCGGCTTCGACGAGGGTTACTTCATGTACATGGAAGACGTCGACCTCGGGGACCGGCTGGCCAAGGCCGGCTGGCTCAACGTCTACGTGCCCAGCGCCGAAGTGCTGCACCAGAAGGGCCACGCCACCGGCAAGGACCCGGCGGCCAACCTGGCGGCACATCACCGCAGCACCTACACCTACCTCGCCGACCGGCACACCGGTTGGTGGCGGGCCCCGCTGCGCGCGACCATGCGGGGCGCGCTCTCGGTGCGATCCGGGCTGGCCGTGCGCAGCGCCCGCCGCAGGCTGACGAAAGGACGTCCATGACGTTGCAGCAAGTCGATGCCGTTGTTCTGGTGGGAGGCAAGGGAACTCGACTTCGGCCGCTGACGATGTCGGCGCCCAAGCCGATGCTGCCGACCGCAGGGCTGCCGTTCGTCACGCACCTGCTGTCGCGGATCGCCGCCGCGGGCATCGAGCACGTGATCCTGAGTACCTCCTACAAGCCCGAGGTGTTCTCCACCGAGTTCGGCGACGGATCCGCGCTGGGACTGCAGATCGACTACGTCACCGAGGAGGAGCCGCTGGGCACCGGCGGCGGTATCGCCAACGTGGCCTCGCACCTGCGCCACGACACCGCGATGGTGTTCAACGGTGACGTGCTGTCCGGGGCGGACCTGGGGGAGCTGTACGCCTACCACCGTGAGCAGGCCGCCGAGGCCACCCTGCACCTGGTCCGGGTCGGTGACCCGCGGGCGTTCGGCTGCGTGCCCACCACCGACGGCCGGGTCACCGCGTTCCTGGAGAAGACCGAGGACCCGCCGACCGACCAGATCAACGCCGGTTGTTATGTGTTGTCCCGCAGGGTGATCGAGGCAATCCCGCGCGGGCGGCCGGTCTCGGTGGAGCGCGAGGTGTTCCCGGCGATGCTCGCCGACGGTGTGAAGGTCTGCGGCTACGTCGACACCAGCTACTGGCGTGACATGGGCACCCCGGAGGACTTCGTACGCGGCTCGGCGGACCTGGTGCGCGGCATCGCGCCGTCGCCGGCGCTGAGCGGCCAGCGCGGTGAGGCCCGGGTGCACGACGGCGCCTCGGTGGCTCCGGGAGCGGTGCTGATCGGCGGCACGGTCGTGGGCCGCGGCGCGGAGATCGGCCCTGGTGCCCGGCTGGACGGCGCGGTGATCTTCGACGGCGTGAAAGTCGAGGCGGGCAGCGTGATCGAGCGTTCCATCATCGGCTTCGGCGCCCGGATCGGGCCGCGGGCGCTGATCCGCGACGGGGTGATCGGCGACGGCGCCGACATCGGGGCGCGCTGCGAGCTGCTGCGCGGGGCGCGGGTGTGGCCGGGAGTGTCGATCCCGGACTGCGGGATCCGGTACTCCAGCGACATCTGAGCCGGTTTTCTCGCCGACTCTGCGCTCAGGGCGCGCCATTCTTGAACTTTTCCGCCGTACACGCAGTGTCAACGGGGATAGTCATAGCCATGTTCGCCAGGGTGTTCGCCGCGTGCTTCGCCGCAGTTGCCATGGCGGCTCCGGCCGCCGCGGATCCGCTTGACCCGATTCCCGGCAACGGCGTCTTTGTGGTCGGGACCGATATCGCACCCGGCCTGTATCACACCGGCGGGACGGGATCGACTTTCGGCGTGTGGATCAATAATGTGCCGACCCAGGAGTCGATGTGCTCATGGTTCACCTACAGCACACCTGATGCGGCCAAAGACCATGTCGTGCAGGCCAATACGTCGATCGGCCCGATGTATGCGAGCATTCCCGCCACGGTCAGGGCCTTCGAGTCGCAGAACTGTCAGCCCTGGACGCGGGTATCCGACTCGCAGACGAATGTGGCGTCGAGCGGCTCGGAATAGTCGCCGAACCTGACCCAGGTCCGTACGTATGGCACCATACGTTGAGCTTGAAGCTCGCCTGGACGCGCACTCGGCGGCTTCCGGGGTCAGCAAGGCGGAACTGATCCGGCGCGGTATCTCGATGGTGCTGGACGGATCGCCGAAATCGAAGCGAATTCCACTGCCGGTGTTTCGCAGCGGCCGGGTGCGCGACGCCCAAGACATGGACGACGACCTCTATGCGCACATCAAGGAGCGTGCGGCCCGGCGATGATCATCGTGGCCGACACCTCGGCGTTGTTCGCCGGATTCGACGCCGACCAGCCTGAGCAGTCACGGATCGCCGCCATCATGGAGACCGAAACGCTGGCGATATCGCCGCTGGTGATCACCGAGCTCGATCGCTTGGTGCACCGCGAACTCGGGTTCTCTGCCGCCGTGCAGGTCGTCGACGCGCTGGCCCGTCGGATGACGCAAGGGCAGTACCGGCTAGCGGAACTCAAGCCAAGCGATATCGTTGCGGCCCAGGGTATTCGCGTAATGTATGAGGCGCTGCATCTCGACTTGGCCGACGCGGTCGGGGTGGTACTGGCCGACCGGTACAAGACGGATCGGATTCTCACTCTCGATCAACGCGACTACCGCGCCATCACGCCTCTCACCGCCGGCCTGCACGCATTCCGAATCCTCCCCGCGGATCTCTGACTGAACTCCAGCTTGGTGTCGGTCCGAGTGAGATGGGTTTGTACGGCCCTGTTCGCCGAGGAAAACATCAGCACAATTGCGGATAGACCACCGGGCACGCCACGTCGCCCTACGACTCCCTGCCGGCGAATTTACGCGCACGCGCCGATGGATCCAGCCCCGCGGCGCCGCATCGTTGAAGCAGAAATCCTCGTAGAAAGGACCGACCATGAACGCGACCAGGACCACCGGAGCTCTGCGGGCGGCGATCCGCCGGGTGTTGCCGCAGCCCCAGCTGCGCCCCGCGCCGTTGCGCTACCCGCGCCGATACACCTTCCTCGACGACGGCTGCACCGCACGCGAAGCACGCCACCTCTGAGGGCAGCGTCAGCGCTGCGGGTCGGCCCGCCCGGCGGCCTGCTGGGCCAGCTGGACACGGGAGCTGACGTCGAGCTTGGCGTAGACGTGGGTGAGGTGGGTCTCCACCGTGCGCGGCGAGATAAACAACCTCGCGCCGATCTCCTTGTTGGACAGACCTTCTGCGACCAGCCGGACCACGTCTCGCTCGGTCGGGGTCAACGAGGCCCAACCGGTGGCCGGACGCCTACGTTGGCCGCGGCCGCGCTGGGCATACGCGATCGCCTCGTCGGTCGACATCGCCGAGCCCTCGGTCCGGGCGGTGTCGAACTCGTCGCCGCCCAGGGCATCTCGCAGCTTGTCCACAACGGCCTGGTGCGCCGGGTCGAGCACCTTGAACCGGACCGCGCCCATACGTTGACGAATGGCGTCGACGGCCCCCAGCAGCCGCGCCGCCTCCCGGTCGTCATCGGCATTGCTCGCCAGGTAGGCCAGACACTCCAGCAAGTCCGGAACCACCAGCCGCCCACCGGTTTCGGCGACGATGCCCAGTGCCTCGTGCACGTCGCGTTCGGCCTCGTCGTGCTGGCCCTGCGCCAACTCGACTCGGCCGCGCGCTGCCATCGCGCTCGCGCGGAACCAGCCCCTGGCCAGCTCCACGGCATCGTCTGCCCACGCTCGGGCCGTCACCAGGTCCCCGGATGCCAGCGGCGCCAACGGCGACCACACGTACATGCCCGACATCGCGGGATTCTCGTCACGGCGTTGCCAGGCGGCCTCGTTGGCCCGCAGTGCGGCCGCGATATCGTTGCCGGCCAAGTGAGTCACCCCAACGGCGGCGTAGCAGGCCGGCTCGTAGGATTCGATCAACTCCGCGCAGTCGCGCAGTGCCTCCTCGGCCGCGTCCCGAGCTGCGGACGCCTCGCCGTGGAACGCGAGCACATTGCCCTGCATCACCAGGCCGTAGAGCCGGAACAGGGCGTCGTGTTCGGCCGTCGACTCCGCGGTGACCTCACGCAGCCCGGCGAGCGCCTCGACGAGTTCACCCCGAATGGTGTGCATGTACGCCAGTACCCAGCGCAGGAACCGGGAGGTGAACCGGTCGCCTATCAGCTGAGCGGCCTGCAGCCCTTCGAGCGTGGCCGCATGCGCCCACCCGGCCGAATCTCCGCGGATCACAGCGATATTGGCCAGCCGGCTCAGGCTCTGACACAGCAACCACGGGTCGCCATGTTCGCGGGCGGCGTCGGCGGCCTTGTCAAAGTACGCTTTGGACATCTCGGGGTCGGCCAGACTGGCTGAGCCGCGGGCCAACAGCGCCCGCGCCAGCAGTGCCGGTTCATCGGCGTCGCGGGCGATGGCCAGGGCCTGCTCGGCCTCCTCGACGCTGCCCGCGGTCCCCGTCCACCCCAGCAGCGTCACCTTCGTGGCGAGCGCCAAAGCTCGTGCCGTCGGCGTCACCTGCTGCGCCGAAGGTTCGCGGAGTCCCGACTCCAGCCAGGTCATGCCTTCGACGACGTGGCCCCGTGCCAGCCACAGCGGTTGCAGTGACGAGGCGAGCCGTAACAGGGCTTCGGTGTCACCGCTTTCGCGGCACCAGGCCAGTGCCGCGCGCAGATTGTCGATCTCGGTTTCGGCCTGCTCGACGAGATTGGTATGCCCGGTGTGCGCTGGCGCGTCGAGGACGGCGGCCAGTGCTGCGTAGTGGTCCCGGTGGCGCGTCCGGACGGTGTCGGCCTCCCCGGAGTCGCCCAGTTTCTCCAGCGCATACTGGCGTACCGTCTCCAGAAAGCGAAAGCGGGTTGTGCCACTGGTGGTTTCGGAGATGACCAACGATTTATCGACCAGCAGAGTGAGCTGATCGAAGACCTGGTAGCGCTCGACGTCACCGTCGGCGGCCACGGCCTGCGCCGCGTCGAGGTCGAACCCTCCCACGAACGCCGAGAGCCGGCGGAACAACGTCCGCTCGGGTTCGGTGAGCAGCGCATGCGACCAGTCCACCGACGCGCGCAGCGTCTGCTGTCGCCGCACCAACGTCCGTGATCCACCGGTCAACAACCGGAACCGGTCGTGCAGGCTGCCGGCGATCTCCGCCAGCGACAATGCCCGGACCCGAGCCGCGGCCAGTTCGATGGCCAGCGGCATCCCGTCGAGGCGACGGCAGATCTCGGTCACCAGCTCGACGTTGGCGTCGGTGACTGCGAAGTCGGACCGGGCCCGGCGCGCCCGGTCGGCGAACAGTTCGATCGCCTCGTCGGCCAGCGACAGTGACGGGACCTTCCAGACGGCTTCGCCGGGCACCCCGATGGGTTCGCGGCTTGTCGCCAGCAGGCGCAGCCGCGGGCATCTCTCCAGTACCGCGACCACCAGTTCGGCGCAGGCGTCCAACAGGTGCTCACAGTTGTCGAGGACAATCAGCATCTGGCGGCCGGCGACGGTTTGGATGATCGCGTCGATCATCGAGCGTCCCGGTTGGTCTGGCAGGCCTAGAACGCGCCCTAGGGCCACAGGCACCAGATCGGGGTTGGTGATCGGCGCCAGGTCCACATACCCGGGTGCTTCGGATTCGGCCACGCGACTTGCCACCTCGATGGCCAGGCGGGTCTTGCCCGCGCCACCAGCACCGGCCAGGGTCACGAGCCGATTGATGGCGAGGATGCCGCGGACCTCATCGATCTCGGTCACGCGTCCCACAAAACTGGTCAACTGCGCCGGCAGGCCGCCGGCGGCGCGGCCTTCGGTCGCACGCAACGGCGGATGTTCGTTGCACAATTCGGGGTGGCACAGCTGAACCACCCGTTCGGGTCGCGAAACTCCGCGCAGCTCATGGCCACCCAGATCGAGAAGCCACGAGTCGGGCGGAAGCATGTCGGCGACAAGGCCTTCGGTGGTGCCCGACAGCACGGTTTGGCCGCCATGCGCCAGGTCCCGCAGGCGTGCGGCCCGATTGATGGCCGGCCCTATGTAGTTGCCTTCGTCGCGCAACTGCACCTCGCCGGTATGCACACCGATGCGCAACCGGATCGGGCCCAAGGCAATCCGCTGCAGCGCCAGCGCGCATGCCACGGCGTCGGAGGCCCGGGCGAAGGCAAGCACGAAGCTGTCACCCTCACCCTGCTCAACCGGGCGCGCGCCGTCGTGTTCGGCGATCAGAGCCGTCAAAGCGGCATCAAGCTGCGCGAAGGACGCCGTCATCTCGTCGGGCCGGGTCTCCCACAGCCGCGTCGAACTTTCGACGTCGGCCAGCAGCAATGTCACCGTGCCCGTCGGCAGCAACCCGCTCATGCCCACGTCGTTTCCATCCGCCAAAACATCCGCTTGGATCATGCTAGCCAGCGTGACCAGGTCGGATGTCGAAAACATCAGTGGTATCCCGTACTTGCTCCACAACCGGCCCCGACCTCGGGCAGCGAACGGGGGCCTGCCGTTCTCCGCGTCCGAGAATCGCCCCGCCGCCGGCTCGCCGCGACCTACCATGACGGGTCTGAAACTCAAGCCGGAATTCAAGCCGGCAGCTCGGGATAACCGCCGGGCTCAAAACCGATCAGTCGCCACGCCCACCAGATGCGTCACCGCGTCGTCGGCATCCGGCGGCAGTGCATCCACCGGCCACCAGCGCAGGTCCACCGACTCGTCGCTAATACTGATCTGCGCGCCGGCCGGCGCGTGCGCCACGAATTGGAGGTCCAGGTGCCGGGTCGGCACACCCAGGGAGCACGTCAACGGATGCACGTGCACGGCCGCCAGCTGCGGATCCAGCCGCAGCCCGGTGATGCCGGACTCCTCGGTGGCCTCGCGCAGCGCGGCGGCGTGTATGTCGGCGTCGGTCGCCTCGCAGTGCCCACCGAGCTGCAGCCAACGGCCGACCCGCGGATGCAGGGTCAGCAGCGCCGTCTCGCCGGTGTGGTCGAGCACCAGCGCCGAGGCGGTGATGTGTCCTGGCACGCAAGCGCGTTCGCACGCATCGCTGCGGGCGTCCAGAAACGCCAGTACCGCGTGCCGCAGCGAGTCCTGACCGGAATCCGGTGCCGTCCAAGACCGCAACGCCGCCACCGCGGAGCCGTGCAGGCTCATCGCCGCACCAGAAGGTCGCCCACGTCAGTCGGATCACGTGGCTCGGGAGGCTCGGTTGGGTAGCCGATCGCAATGGCGCCCAACGGTTCCCAATCGTCGGGGAGACCCAGCTCCGCACGTACCAGGTCGGCGGCGAAGATGGTGGACCCGATCCAGCAGCTGCCCACGCCGCGTACTGCCAGCGCCACCAGCAACCCCTGAACGGCGGCGCCGGCCGCCACGGTGAACATGGTGTGCTCGGCGTCGGTGCGGGCGGCGTCGGGGTAGTGGTGAGCACCGTCGGGAACCATGATCGGGATGACGACTTCCGGTGCGTCGTAAAGGATCCGGCCGCGTGCGACACGCTTCTCGATGGACTCCGGCGACTTGCCATCGCCGGCCAGGTCGGCGCGCCACTGATCGGCCATCGCGTCGAGCAGCCGGGTGCGCACGGCCGGGGTCTGCAGCCAGACGAACCGCACCGGCCGGGTGTGGTGCGGGGCGGGGGCGGTCAGGGCCTCGGCCATCGCGCCGGTGATCAGCTCGGCCGGCACCGGTTCGTGCGCGAACGTGCGTACCGAGCGGCGCAGCAGCTGGGCTTGGCGATGACCGGTCTCGATGGCCTCGGCGGTGCCCAGCCAGAACAGGTCCTCGGGCCCCGAGCGCACCAGTGCCGCCGCGGTGGAGCCGTCGTCGGAGCTGGAGAATCCGCGCACCACGGCCACCGGAACGTCGGTGAGCTTGCCCTTGACCAGGTCTGCGGCCGCAGCGAGTTCGTCGGCGACGGCCACCTCGGTGACCACCAGCTCGTTGCCGTGCCGGTCGACGGATCCGGCGTAGCCGTTGAGCACCGACAGGCCCGATGCCCCGATTGCGACGTCGATCTGCCCGTTGCGCCAGGCGCGGCCCATGGTGTCGGTGATCAGCACCGCCACACCGACACCCAGGTGATCGGCGAGCGCGACGCGCAACGCCGCGGCGCTGGCGTCGGGATCGACCGGCAGCAGGGCGAGTTCGCACGAGCCGACGTTGGAGCCGTCCACCCCGGCGGCGGCCTGCACCAGACCGAGGCGATTCTCGGTGATCCACGTGCGACCCTTGCGGGCCAATACTCGCACGGCTTCAGCCTCAACCAGCTGGCGGCGCAACGCATCCCGCGCCTCGGCGTCTTGCGGCGCGGGCACGATCCGGCCCTCGCACTTGGACACCACCTTGCTGGTGACCACGACGATGTCGCCGTCGGCCAGCCACGGTGCGGCCTGGGCCAGTGCGGCGGCCAGATCATCACCCGGCCGGAACTCGCCGAGGCCGGTTACCGGCAGGATCTCGACTCGGGCCGCGCTGCCGTGCTCGCTCATCGGAGGCCCGCGAGATCCAGTCCGGTGCGCACCATCTCGGCCGTCGCCGCCGGATCGGTCATCAGCAGCGGTGCGGCATGCACCCTCACACCGGGGACCTCTACGCCGGGGGCGTCCTCACCGTCGTGCACCAGCCAGTAGTCCAGGATGCCGGTTCCGCTTCGCGCGCCGTGGTATTCGCCGACGGCCTGCGAGGTGGATTCGATACCGATCACGTTCAGGCAGACATCGGCCATGCCGCGCAACGGCTTTCCGGCGATGATCGGCGAGTACCCGACGATCGGCGCGGGCGTGGAGCGCAGTGCGGCCCGAATACCGGGGATGGCCAGGATGGCGCCGATGCTCACCACCGGGTTGGACGGCGCCAGCAGCACCACGTCGGCTCCGGCGATGGCCTCGAGTGATTCCGGTGTCGCGGTGGCCTTCTCGGAGCCCACGAACCCGAATCCGTGGGTGGGCACTGCGGCGCGGTAGCGCACCCACCATTCCTGGAAGTGGACGGCGCGCTGGGTGTCGTCGTCGGGATCGGTGATGACGACGTGGGTTTCGCAGCTGTCGTTGGTGACCGGCAGCAGGGTGGCGCCCGGCTTCCAGCGGTCGCACAGTGCCGCGGTGACCTCGGTCAGCGGGTAGCCGGCCCGCAGCGCCTGGGTGCGCACCAGGTGGGTGGCCAGGTCGCGGTCACCGAGGCCGAACCAGTCCGGCTGCATGCCGTAGCTGTTCAACTCCGCCATGGCGTTCCAGGTCTCGTCGCGGTGGCCCCAGCCGCGGTCGGGGTCCACGCCACCGCCCAGGGTGTACATGCAGGTGTCGAGATCGGGGCAGATTCGCACGCCGTGCATCCAGGCGTCGTCGCCGACGTTGACCACCGCGGTCAACTGGTGTTCGACACCAGCGGACTCGTCGGCGAACTGGCCCAGACCCAGCAGTTTCTGGACGCCGAGCAGGAACCGGGCGCCGCCGACCCCGCCGACGAGAACCGTGATCTTCACAGCGCACGACAGTACCTTCGACGAAGGGGTGCTCGCGGCGGCGGACCGGGCCAACGGCCGCCCCGCGGGCCCCGGTAGGACACGCCGACGCGGCGGTGTGGGTTAGATGACACGGACTCGCCGGTCTCGGACACATCGAAAATCGATCACGAGATGGTAAGGAATTTGGCCATTCGGCTTGACCGAGCCAGCTAACCCGTGTCTAATCACAACAGTGTCATTTCCCGGTTGGCCAGCCGATTCTGGTGTCGCAGACCGAGATTCGATCACATGTTCGAATTGAGATGTGCTGCATCCCAATATGCGGGCGACGGAGCAGGATTGGCGCAACGAGGTGAGGAGGCGGGGCATGTCCTATGAGCACCTTTGGGGCGTAATGGGGGAAACACCGCATGCCGGTACCGACATGACATCGATGGGAGCCGAGCCGGTCCGTAACCGGCCGCATCTGAGTCTGGTTCCCGAGCCCGAGGGCTACGACGAGTTCGACTCGTTCGACGCCGACTCGGCCACCAACGAGGAATGGCAGGAGCGCGCCTTGTGCGCGCAGACCGACCCCGAGGCCTTCTTTCCGGAGAAGGGCGGCTCGACTCGGGAGGCCAAGAAGATCTGCCAGCGCTGCTCGGTGCGCAGTGAATGCCTGGAGTACGCGCTGGCCCACGACGAGCGCTTCGGTATCTGGGGCGGGCTGTCCGAGCGTGAGCGCCGCCGCCTCAAGCGCGGCATCATCTGAGCGTTTGAGAACCTGAGCCTTCGGGGATATTCAGTCGTCGATCGTCGGGTCGATGACGCCTGGCTCGACATCCAGATAGGTGGCGACCTGCGCCACCAGAATCTCGTGCAGCAAGTCCTCGAGTTCGATGCTGTCGTTTGCGCGTTGCTCGATCGGCTTGCGGAACAACAGGATTCGCGCCCGAGTCGGATTACCTCGAACGTCCACCCCGGCGGGGATCAACCGCGCCAGCGGAATCGGCCCGTCGGCGACCACTTCGGGCGGCCACTGCACGCTGTCGGGATCCTTCGCAGCGATCCGCGGAATCTCGTCGACGGCGATGTCCACAGCCGACAGTCGTTGTTTCCAGCGCTGCTCGATCGGTTCGTAGGCCTCCAGCACCGCCATGTCGAACCGTTCGGCGCGGGTGCGCCAGCCCGGCACGGTAGGCGGCAGCAGCGGCCCGCGGGGCTCGCGGCCGCGCCGGCGGCGACGCGTGGCGATCACGCAGCGATGGTAACGGTTGCGCATAGGGTGCCCGCCCATTGCGCGTGTCCGCCGCCGCGGCGGTGCAGGGCCGCGATAGCCTCACGGGCGTGAACGTTCCGCGTCGCTGCTGTCGGCCAGCATGCCCGCACTACGCGGTGGCGACCCTGACGTTTGTCTACTCGGACTCCACCGCCGTGGTCGGCCCACTGGCCACCGCCGCCGAGCCGCATTCCTGGGACCTGTGCTTCAGTCACGCCGGCCGCATCACCGCCCCGCGGGGCTGGGAACTGGTGCGCCACCCCGGCCCGTGGGTGTCGCCCGAAGAGGACGACCTGATCGCGCTGGCCGAAGCCGTCCGTGAGGGCGAGAAGGGCCAGAAGAGCGTTGCCGCCCCGGTCAACGGCTGGTACCCGCAGGCCGCGCCGACGGACACCGCGACGCGCGGCGCGCCGGTGACCACCCTGGGCGGCGGAGTACTGGCCCCGCCCGGGCCGTCGGGCAAGAACAACGGCCGGCGGCGTGGTCACCTGCGGGTGTTGCCGGACCCGTCGGACTGATCTCCGATTACGGGATAGGCTGGAGCGTCCAGAGTCCACTTCGTCAGGAGCCCTGTCCATGTCTCGGCCCGCTGCGGCTGTCCACCGTGTGATCAAGGCTTACGACGTGCGTGGCTTGGTCGGTTCCGAAATCGATGAATCCCTGGTTGCCGAGGTCGGCGCCGCGTTTGCCCGGCTGATGGCCGCCGAAGGCGCCGGCCGGGTGGCGGTCGGCCACGACATGCGGGACAGTTCGCCGCCGCTGTCGGCGGCGTTCGCCGACGGGGTGGTGGCCCAGGGTCTGGACGTGGTCCGGATCGGTTTGGCCTCCACCGATCAGCTCTACTTCGCGTCCGGGAAGCTGGACTGCCCGGGTGCGATGTTCACCGCCAGCCACAACCCGGCCGCTTACAACGGCATCAAACTGTGCCGGGCGGGCGCCAAGCCCGTCGGCGCCGACACCGGACTGAGCGTGATCCGCGACCAGCTCATCGACGGCGTCGACCCGTCTGCCCCCGGCAAGCACGGCAAACGCGGCACGGTCACCGACCAAGACGTGCTGGCCGACTACGCGGTGTTCCTGCACTCGCTGGTTGACATCACCGGACTGCGCCCGCTGCGGGTCGCCGTGGACGCCGGCAACGGCATGGCCGGGCACACCGCGCCGGCGGTGTTCGGCTCAGTCGGTGGGATAACGATGCTGCCACTGTATTTCGAGCTGGACGGCAACTTCCCCAACCACGAGGCCAACCCCCTGGACCCGGCCAACCTCGTCGACCTGCAGAGGTTCGTCCGCGAAACCGGCGCCGATATCGGCCTGGCCTTCGACGGCGACGCCGACCGCTGCTTCGTCGTCGACGAGCGCGGTGAGCCGGTCTCCCCGTCGGCGGTCACCGGACTGGTCGCCGCCCGCGAGCTGGCGCGTGAGCCCGGTGCCACCGTCATCCACAACCTGATCACCTCCCACGCCGTGCCGGAGCTGGTGGCCGAGCGCGGCGGCACCCCGCTGCGATCGCGGGTCGGACACTCCTACATCAAGGCGCTGATGGCGCAGACCGGGGCGATCTTCGGCGGGGAACATTCGGCGCACTACTACTTCCGGGACTTCTGGGGCGCCGACTCGGGCATGCTGGCCGCCCTGCACGTGCTCGCCGCGCTCGGCGAACAGCAGCGCCCGCTGTCGGAGCTGACCGCGGACTACCAGCGCTACGCCGCGTCCGGCGAGATCAACTACACCGTCACCGACGCCCAGGCGTGCGTCGACGCGGTGGTCGCGTCCTTCGACGAGCGGGTGGTCTCGCTCGATCGCCTCGACGGCGTCACCGTGGACCTGGGTGGGGGCAGCTGGTTCAACCTGCGCAGCTCCAACACCGAACCGCTGCTGCGGCTCAACGTCGAAGCGCCCGACGACGCCACCGTGGCTGCGGTGGTGTCACAGGTCGCCGAGCAGATCGCCCGGTCGTGACCGGGTATTCCGGAGCGATTCCGGGAACCACCATCGACCTCGACGACACCGAGGCGCTGCTGGCCGCGGACCACGACGGGGCACTGTGGGCGGCGTCGATGGCCGGGGCGCAGGTCCGGGCCACCGCATCCATGGTCGACGAGGGTGCTCTGGACGAGGTGCGCGGCGATGCCGGCGACTATCCGCCGCGCACGGTGATCTGGGTGTCCACCCGCGGTGCGGCGTCGACGGCCGGAAGTCTGCTGGCGGCTGCGCGCGGCGATTCTGGGCGGGCGCCACTGGTGCCGGCCGCCGAGGCCCCGGCATGGATCGGCTCGCTGGACGTGCTGGTGATCGCCGGTGACGACCCGGGTGATCCGGCGCTGGTCGCGGCAGCCGCCGCCGGGGTGCGACGAGGTGCGCGGGTGGTGGTGGCCGCTCCTTATGAGGGCCCGCTGCGCGACGCCACCGCCGGCCGCGCCGCGGTACTGGAGCCGCGGATCGGTGTGCCGGCACAGTTCGGACTTCCCCGTTATCTGGCCGTCGGCCTGGCCGTGCTGGACGCCCTCGGGCTGGGGGATGCCGACGGCCGCGTCGACCTCGCCACGCTGGCCGACGAACTCGACGCCGAGGCGCTGCGCAACAGCGCCGCCCGGGAGCACTTCACCAACCCCGCCAAGATATTGGCGGATCGCATCGTCGGCCGCGATGTCGCGCTGGTCGGTGACTGCGCGGCGACGCTGGCGCTGGCCCGGCACGGTTCGGCGATGATGCTGCGCGTGGGGCGGACGGCGGTGGCTTCGGCCGGTCTGGCCGACGCGGTTAGTGCGCTGCGCGACCAGGCCGCCTCCGGGTCGGCCGACATCTTCCACGACGACCAGATCGACGGCCCGGCCGCCGACCGGCTGCGGGTTTTGGCGCTGACGCTGGCCGCCGAACGTACAGTGGTGGCGGCTCGGACCAGCGGTCTGGACGACGTCGACCTGGTCGCTGCCGCAGACGTGCCGGTGGCGCCGGGGGAATCGGGAGAGCTGACGCCGGGCCGGATCGAGCAGCAGCTTGCGGTGTTGGCGGTGCGATTGGAGATGGCCGCGGCCTACGTGCGGATTTTGCGGGGTTGACGAAGACAGTGGATCACTTGCGTGGCGCGATACGGACCTACGCCTGGGGGTCGAGGACCGCGATCGCCGAGTTCACCGGTCGGCCGGTGCCGGCGGCGCACCCGGAAGCCGAGCTGTGGCTGGGGGCGCACCCCGGCGACCCGGCCCGCCTGGAGACCGACGACGGCGAGGTGTCGCTGCTCGACGTGCTGAACGCCGACCCGGAGGGCCAACTCGGCGCGGTCGCGCTGGCCCGTTTCGGTGACCGGCTGCCGATGCTGGTCAAGGTGTTGGCCGCCGACGAGCCGCTGTCGCTGCAGGCCCACCCCAGCACCGTGCAGGCCCTGGAGGGCTACCAGCGTGAGAAGCGGCTCGGTGTTCCGGTGAACTCGCCGATCCGCAACTACCGCGACACCAGCCACAAGCCGGAGCTGCTGGTGGCGCTGCAGCCGTTCGAGGCGCTGGCCGGGTTCCGGCCGGTGGCGCGCACCATCGAGCTGCTGCGGGCGCTGGCGGTCTCGGATCTGGACCCGTTCATCGACCTGCTTGCCGGCCACCCCGAGAGCGATCAGACCGACGCCGACGGCCTGCGCGCGGTGTTCACCACCTGGATCACCGCGCCGCAACCCGACCTGGATGTGCTGGTGCCCGCGGTGCTCGACGGCGCCATCCACTACCTGAGCACCGATGCCGGCGAGTTCGCCGCGGAGGCCAAGACGGTGCTCGAACTCGGTGAGCGCTACCCGGGCGACGCCGGTGTGCTGGCCGCGCTGCTGCTCAACCGGATCAGCCTGGCGCCCGGTGAGGCGATCTTCGTCTCGGCGGGCAACCTGCACACCTATCTGCACGGTGTCGGGCTGGAGGTGATGGCCAACTCCGACAACGTGTTGCGTGGCGGGCTGACTCCCAAGCACGTCGACGTCCCCGAACTGTTGCGGGTGCTCGACTTCACTCCCACCACCGAGGAGTCGCTGCGGCCGGTGACGCGGGTGGAGGGGCCGGAGCTGATCTACCAGACGCCCGCCGAGGAGTTCGCCGTGTCGCGGGTGACCCTCGACGGCGACTATCTCGGTCACGAGGTGGACGCGCCGTCGCGGCACTGCGACCGTCAGGGCCCGCAGATCCTGCTGTGCACGCAGGGATCGGTCGCCGTGCACGCCAAGTCCGGGTCGCTGACGCTGAAGCGCGGGGAGTCGGCCTGGGTGTCCAGCGACGACGGGCCGATCCGGTTGCTCGCGCAGAAACCGGCGTCGTTGTTCCGCGCCACGATTGGGCTCTGACATGTCGGCCTCGGGCAGTTCCCGGGCGATCGTGGCCGCACTGGTGGCCAACTTCGGGATCGCGCTGGCGAAGTTCACCGGCTATGTGATCACCGGCAGTGCCGCCATGTTGGCCGAGGCGGCGCACTCGGTCGTGGACACCTCCAACCAGGCGCTGTTGCTGTTCGGCCAGCGGGCCGCGGCCAAGGCGCCCGACGCGCTGCACCCGTTCGGGCACGCCCGCAGCCGGTACTTCTGGTCGTTCGTGGTGGCGCTGGTGCTGTTCAGCCTGGGGGCGTTGTTCGCGCTGTTCGAGGGTTACGAGAAGATCCGGCACCCCGTCGAGCTGACGTCGCCGCTGGTGGCGATCGTGATCCTGGTGGTCGCAATCGGGTTGGAGACCTACAGTTTCCGTACCGCGATGGCCGAGTCGCGGCCGCTCAAAGGCCAGGGCAGCTGGCTGCGCTTCGTGCGCAACTCGCGCAATCCCGAGCTTCCGGTGGTGTTGCTGGAGGATACCGCGGCGCTGATCGGCCTGGCGCTGGCGCTGCTGGCGGTGGGGCTGAGTGTGCTCACCGGCAACCCGGTGTGGGACGGCATCGGTACGCTGGCGATCGGCGTGCTGCTGGCCGTGGTCGCGGTGTTCCTGATGACCGAGATGCACAGCCTGCTGATCGGCGAGGGCGCCACCCCCGCCGAGGACCAGGCCATTCGTGCGGCTTTGGAGAGCACCGACAACATCGACCGGCTGATTCACCTGCGGACCCAGTACTTCGGTCCCGACGAGATGCTGGTGGGAGCCAAGGTCGCGATGGCTCCCGATCTGGCGTTGGCCGCCGTGGCCGCGACCATCAATAGCGCCGAAGCCGCCATCCGGGCGGCGGTGGCTTCGGTGCGCGTCATCTATATCGAGCCGGACCTGGACCGGACACCTGTGCCAGACTCGCTGGAGCAGAAAGGTTGATCGCTTTGTCCAGCTTCACCTACGAACAGCTCGCCGCGGCCTGCCAGGCCGGCGGTGCCAGCACGTTGAGCGTGTCCACCCCGTTGGCCCCCGCCGGTGGTCCGCACGCCGCGATCAGCCCGGCGCACCGCGCGGGCCGCGGCCCGTCGGCGATCGCCCGGGAGACCCGTCTGATCGACGGTGAGCCGACGGCCACGGTGGTCATCGACGACAACCAGAGCCAGATCCAGCGGGTCGAGGCCGCGATCCTGCAGGGGATCCGGGACCGGCACCCGCTGCTGAGCCGGGTGCCGCACATGCAGGTCTCCTACGAGGGCGGCCGGCTTCTCTACACCGATCTGGAGCTGCCGCAGCGGATCTTCGACGGGCACTTCCTGACCGGCGCCATCGACGGCAAACCCGCGATCGCCCATCCGCGCTACCGGACGGCGCGCGAGGCCACCACCGAAAACGCCCGCGCCCTCATGGAATTGAGCCCGGGAAGCCTGGCGTTCGGCGCCATCGACGCCGCCCGCGGCACCGGCCAGAGCCGGTTTCGCGGCGTGTTGTCCGGCGAGATCATCGGCGTGCTCGTCGACGGCGCGCCGGCCGATCCCCGCACGGCGGCCGAGCACGGGGTGTGCTGCGCGCGGATCATCCGCACCCAGGTGCTCAGCTTCGCGGCGCTGCGGCAGCTGCGGTTCGACAGCGGGCCGGCCGGCGACGAGGCGGCCCGGGCGCTGCTGGCGGCCTACGCGCTGGCCGGACTGGCGCGCTCCAACTCCGAGCTGAGCATCCGGGCCAACTGCGACCTGGTCGAGACCGGCCGGACCACGTTCAAGCTCGATGCCCGCGACGGCGAGTTCGTCGAGCTGCCGGCGCTCTCGATCGAGCAGGCCGACGCGCTGCTGGAGCACGCGCTGGAGCAGGCCTACCGCGAAGCCGACATCACCTGGCGCGGTCAGGTGCTGGCCGTCACCGGCAATTCGGCGGCCTACAACGCGGCACTGAACGGGGGAGTGGCGGTAGACAAGCCCGCCGTCTCCGAGCCGCGCCGGTTCCGGCTGCCGCACTTCATCGAGGCCCGCCGCAGCGCGGCGCGCTGAGGTCTTATGGGTTAGAGCAGCCTTCGGCTGCTGTGCCAGTCCTGGTCGGCGGGTAGGCGACGCAGCAGCTGGTTGACCGCGGCGGTGACGTTGCTCGCGGTTCCGGGTGCAATCAGCATCTGTGGCCTTGCGGCCGAGATGCTGTGATTGCCGATGTCGGTTCGATTGCGGCCCGCTAGAAGGCGCCTCACCAGGTCGTCGCGTTCCGTGGTGACGACTGGCTGAGCGAGTGCTTGCCGTCTGGAGCTGGCCCGGTTGCGCCAGCCCGTCAGTGCAGGATCGGTCGATGCCAATGCTGAAAGCAAGTGCGAAAGGCGATCTGCGGCGTCGTCGACCGAATCGGAGCGGGGGCCCCACTGCGCAATCACGGACGATCGTGACATCGTGCGCCGCTATCCTCCCGGCAGCTCGATGGCGGCGAAGTTCACCGTCGCGGTGGCGGCCAGCTGGTCGTCGTTGCCGCGGTAGATGTCGACCTGGGCCACCACCGAGCGCCGCCCGGTGCGCAGGATCGACGCGACGGCCCGGGCGGGGCCGACGGTGATCGGCCGCAGGTAGCGGATGAACAGATCGGTGGTGGCGATGCCGTTGCCGAACGCGGTGCTGCGGGCGGCCAGCTGTCCGGCCGCGACGTCGGCCATGGTGGCGATCAACCCGCCCTGCAGGCCGCCGGCGGTGTTGACCACCCGCTCGTCGACCGGCATCTCCATGGTCAGGGTGCCCGCGGCCGAGGCCACTTCCTGCAGGCCGAGCTGGGCGAACAACTCCCGGATCGATTGGGGTGCGGTCATGGCCTCGGTCAGCGCGCTTCGATGTCGTCCCAGACCGCGGACAGGGTTCGCAGGATCTCCTCGGCGCGGCCCAGGCCGGCCAGATGGCTCTCGCCGGGCAGTGTGTAGAGCGTGGCGTCGGGCAGCAGTGAGACCGCGTGCTCGCCGTGGGAGTAGGGCACGATGTGGTCGGCGTCGCCGTGCCACCAGTGCACCGGCACCGTGATCTCGTCGAGCCGGAAACCCCAGTAGCGGGCGAACAGTACGGCGTCGGCGATCGGTGCGGCCAGCTGCTTGCGTGAGCCGTTGAGCAGGTCGTCGAGGAACATGGCTTTGAACTCCGGGCGGCCCAGCAGCCGGCGGTCGCCCTCGGGGGAGATCAGCGCGTAGAGCTCCAGGGCCGGTGAGGCCACGGGGCGGATCATCCGGATCAGTCCGGTGGCCAGCATGCTGATCGGGCGTCCGGCGCGCTCCAGCACCGGCTCGGCGATCCGGGCCAGCGTCATCAAGGGGCTGTCGATGGCTTCGGGGCCCACGGCCGGGGCGACACCGCCAAGGATGCCCGCGGTCACCACCCGATCGGGCATCGCGGACGCGCACGCCAGCGTGTAGGGGCCGCCGCCGGACAGGCCGATCACCGCCATCTTGTCGATGCCGAGCGTGTCGGCCACGGTGCGCAGGTCTACGGCGAACTGCGACACCGTCTCGTACTGGTAGGGGGTCGAGGAGCCGATGCCGGGCCGGTCCACTCCGATCAGCCGGATGTTGGCCTCGGCGGCATAGAGCCTGGCCTCGACCGGAATCTGCCGGCGCGCTCCGGGGGTGCCGTGCAGCCAGAACATGGCCCGGCCTTGGGGGGCGCCGAACTCGGCGAACCCGAGCTGGCGGTCTTCTCCGACGGCAATCTTGCCTTCGATCTGGGGGCGGGCGATCGCATAAACCACGTCCCGAGTGTGGCACGTACCTGGGAGCTGGGTCACAGGCACCAACCAACCCTAGTTTACAAATAGATAGTAAATGTCTAGACAACAGACGGGTGCCAAGGTAATGTCCAAGCGCGACGGCGGCGGAACACGGCGAAAGGGGCATCGGTGAACGCAGGGGACACGCAGGTCTGGCGGGACAAGAAGCGCTACCTGTGGCTGCTGGGCCTGATCGCCCCGACCGCGCTGTTCATCGCGCTGCCGATCATCGCCGGGTTGAACAGGCTCGGTTGGCACGTCGCCGCGCAGCTGCCGTTCTGGATCGGGCCGATCCTGATCTATGTGTTGCTGCCGGCGCTGGATCTGCGTTTCGGCGCCGACGGCCAGAACGCGCCCGACGAGGTGATGGAGGCCCTGGAGAACGACCGCTACTACCGCTACTGCACCTACGCCTACATCCCGTGCCAGTACGCCAGCTTGGTGGCGGGCGCCTACCTGTTCACCGCTACCGATCTGAGCTGGCTGGGTGTCGACGGGTCACTCAGCTGGTTCGCCAAGATCGGGCTGGCTCTGTCGGTGGGCGCTCTCGGCGGTGTTGGCATCAACACCGCCCACGAGCTCGGGCACAAGAAGGTCCGCCTGGAGCGCTGGCTGTCCAAGATCACCCTGGCGCAGACCGGTTACGGGCACTTCTATGTCGAGCACAACCGCGGCCATCACGTGCGGGTGGCCACGCCCGAGGACCCGGCGTCGGGCCGGTTCGGCGAGAGCTTCTGGACGTTCTTTCCGCGCAGTGTCGTCGGTGGGCTGCGCTCGGCCTGGGAACTGGAGACCGCGCGGCTGCGCCGGCTCGGCTTGAGCCCTTGGAGCCCGAAGGCGCTCTTGTCCAACGACGTGCTCAACGCCTGGCTGATGTCGGTGGTGCTGTTCGGCGCACTGATCGCGGCGTTCGGTCCGGCGGTGATCCCGTTCCTGGTCATCCAGGCCGTCTACGGGTTCTCGCTGCTGGAGTCGGTCAACTACATCGAGCACTACGGTCTGCTGCGCCGCACCCGCGCCAATGGCCGCTACGAGCGCTGTACACCCGAACACAGCTGGAACTCCGACCACATCGTGACCAACCTGTTCCTCTACCACCTGCAGCGGCACAGCGACCACCACGCCAACCCCACCCGGCGCTACCAGACGCTGCGCAGCATGGCCGAATCCCCGAACCTGCCCAGCGGATACGCATCACTGATCGGGCTGACCTACCTCCCGCCGTTGTGGCGCCGGCTGATGGACCACCGGGTGCTGGCGCATTACGGCGGCGATATCACCCGGGTCAACATCGCACCGCGGCGCCGGGCGGAAATTCTGGCCCGCCACGGCGCCGCCGAACCCGCGGCGGCCTGATGGCAGCGGCTAATCTCGCGTTGGTGAAACGCATCCCCTACGCCGAGGCATCCCGGGCGCTGCTGCGCGACTCGGTGCTCGACGCGATGCGCGAACTGCTCACCACCCGGGATTGGTCGTCGATCACGCTGGCCGCGGTGGCCGAGGCGGCCGGGGTCAGCCGCCAGACCATCTACAACGAATTCGGTTCGCGTCAGGGACTGGCGCAGGGCTACGCGGTCCGGCTTGCCGACCGGCTCGTCAACGCCGTCGACGACGCGATCAACGGCAACGTCGGCGATATCCACGCCGCGTTCCTGGAGGGCTTCCGGACCTTCTTCACCGAGTCGGCCGCCGACCCGCTGGTGATCTCGCTGCTGACCGGCGCGGCCAAGGCCGACCTGTTGCAGATCATCACCACCGACAGCGGCCCGATCATCACCCGCTGTTCGCAACAGCTCACGTCGTCGTTCATGCACAGCTGGGTTCGCGCCAGCGACGAAGACGCCGGGATCCTGGCCCGCGCGGTGGTCCGGCTCGCCATGAGCTACGTATCCATGCCGCCGGAAGCCGACCACGACGTGGCCGCCGACCTGGCCCGGCTGTTCACGCCCGCCGCGGAGACCTTCGGCGTCATCGACATCGATTGACCCGCCCGAGCTGCCCCGCACCCGCGCCGGTAGCTTGTACCGGAGCCAATTCACCGAACCCACGGGGGCGTTACACATGAGTTTGACCGCGGACACCCGCAACGGCATCGACTACAAGGTCGCCGACCTGTCGCTGGCCGACTTCGGCCGCAAGGAGATCCGGCTGGCCGAGCACGAGATGCCGGGCCTGATGTCGTTGCGCCGCGAATACGCCGGCGTCAACCCGCTCAAGGGCGCCCGGATCACCGGCTCGCTGCACATGACGATCCAGACCGCGGTGCTCATCGAGACCCTGGTCGACCTCGGTGCCGAGGTCCGCTGGGCCTCATGCAACATCTTCTCCACCCAGGACCACGCCGCCGCGGCCGTCGTCGTCGGGCCACACGGTACCGCCGAGGAGCCCAAGGGCACCCCGGTCTTCGCCTGGAAGGGCGAGTCGCTGGAGGAGTACTGGTGGTGCGCTGAGCAGGCCCTGACCTGGGACGGCGAGCCGGCCAACATGATCCTCGACGACGGCGGCGACGCCACCATGATGGTGCTGCGCGGCGCCCAGTACGAGAAGGCCGGCGTCGTGCCGCCCGCCGAGGACGGCGACTCGCACGAGTGGAAGGTCTTCCTGGGCACGCTGCGGAGCCGCTTCGAGACCGACAAGAACAAGTGGACCAAGATCGCCGAGTCGGTCAAGGGTGTCACCGAGGAGACCACCACCGGCGTGCTGCGGCTGTACCAGCTGGCCGCCGCGGGTGAGCTGGTGTTCCCGGCGATCAACGTCAACGACTCGGTCACCAAGAGCAAGTTCGACAACAAGTACGGTTGCCGGCACTCGCTGATCGACGGCATCAACCGCGGCACCGACGCCCTCATCGGCGGCAAGAAGGCCCTGGTCTGCGGCTTCGGTGACGTCGGCAAGGGCAGCGCGGAGTCGCTGAAGGGGCAGGGTGCGCGGGTCACCGTCACCGAGATCGACCCGATCAACGCCCTGCAGGCGCTGATGGAGGGCTACGACGTGCAGACCGTCGAGCAGGCCATTGGCGACGCCGACATCGTCATCACCACCACCGGCAACAAGGACATCATCACCCTCGAGCACATGAAGGCGATGAAGAACCAGGCCATCCTGGGCAACATCGGCCACTTCGACAACGAGATCGACATGGCCGCCCTGGAGACCTCCGGCGCCACCCGCGACAACGTCAAGCCGCAGGTCGACGTGTGGACCTTCCCCGACACCGGCAAGTCGATCATCGTGCTTTCCGAGGGCCGGCTGCTCAACCTGGGCAACGCCACCGGCCACCCGTCGTTCGTGATGAGCAACAGCTTCTCCAACCAGGTCATCGCGCAGATCGAGCTGTGGACCAAGGGCGACGAGTACGACAACGAGGTCTACCGGCTGCCCAAGCACCTCGATGAGAAGGTGGCCCGCATCCACGTCGAGGCCCTCGGCGGCACGCTGACCAAGCTGTCCAAGGACCAGGCCGAGTACATCGGCGTCGACGTCGAGGGCCCGTACAAGCCGGACCACTACCGGTACTGACCTCATGCCGACCGTGCGGTTTCGTACACAACACACCGTAGGTGGCGTACGAAACCGCACACTCGCGCCGTGCTGATCGCGATCGAAGGCGTCGACGGCGCCGGCAAGAACACCCTGACCACCGGGTTGCGGACGGCGTTCGAGGCCGCCGGCAAGTCGGTGGCCACCTTGGCCTTCCCGCGCTACGGGGTCTCGGTGACCGCGGATGTGGCCGCCGAGGCGCTGCGCGGACGCCACGGTGACCTGGCGGATTCGGTGTACGGCATGGCGATGCTGTTCGCACTGGACCGCGCCGGCGCCAAAGACCAGATCGCCGCACTGTGCCGCGACAACGACGTGGTGATCCTGGACCGCTACGTCGCCTCCAGCGCCGCCTACAGCGCCGCGCGGCTGCACCAGGACGCCGCCGGCGACGTGGTGGGCTGGGTGCGGGAACTGGAGTTCGTCCGATTCGGGCTGCCCGCACCGGACTGGCAGATCCTGCTGGATGTGCCCACCGAGCTCGCCGCGCAGCGCGCCCGGCACCGCGAGGACCATGACGCCGCGCGGGCCCGGGATGCCTACGAGCGCGACGACGGCCTGCAGCGCCGCACCGGCGAGGTGTACCGCGGGCTGGCCACGGGCGGCTTCGGCGGGCGGTGGCAGGTGGTGGGCCCGACGGTTGCGGCGGCAGAGCTGGCGGCCGACCTGCGCGGTTAACTCGGCAAAACACGCGTGTGGTAGCAGCATTTTGTCTCGTTCTGGTGACACCATGTACGCCATGAGGCAAAGGATTCTTGTCGTCGACGACGACGCGTCGCTCGCCGAGATGCTCACCATCGTGCTGCGCGGGGAGGGTTTCGACACCGCGGTCGTGGGCGATGGCACCCAGGCGCTCACCGCGGTGCACGAACTGCGGCCCGACCTGGTGCTGCTGGACCTGATGTTGCCCGGTATGAACGGCATCGACGTGTGCCGGGTGCTGCGTAAGGACTCCGGTGTGCCGATCGTGATGCTGACGGCCAAGACCGACACCGTCGACGTGGTGCTGGGGCTGGAGTCGGGTGCCGACGACTACATCATGAAGCCGTTCAAACCCAAGGAGCTGGTGGCCCGGGTGCGCGCCCGGCTGCGCCGCAACGACGACGAGCCCGCCGAGATGCTCTCGATCGCCGATATCGACATCGACGTGCCGGCGCACAAGGTGAGCCGCGGCGGGGAACAGATCTCGCTGACCCCGCTGGAGTTCGACCTGCTGGTGGCGCTGGCCCGCAAACCGCGCCAGGTGTTTACTCGTGAGGTGCTCCTCGAACAGGTCTGGGGATACCGGCACCCGGCCGACACCCGACTGGTGAACGTCCACGTCCAGCGCCTGCGGGCCAAGGTGGAGCAAGACCCGGAGAACCCGACAGTTGTGCTGACCGTTCGAGGAGTGGGTTACAAGGCCGGACCTCCGTGATCCCCACCGGGGAGCGGCGCGCGTGATCTTCAGCTCCAAACGACGCCCCCGGCGCTCGGGTCCGCTGCTGCTCGGCGTCAACACGCTGCGCCGCGCGGTGCAGGTTGCTTGGCGGCGTTCCCTGCAGTTGCGGGTCGTGGTGCTGACGCTGGGGATGTCGGCGGCGGTTATCCTGGCGCTCGGTTTCGTGCTGACCAGCCAGATCACCGACCGGGTGCTCGACGTCAAGGTCCGGGCGGCCACCGAGCAGATCGCCCGCGCCCGGGTCACGGCCGGCGGCATCGTCGGCGGTGAGGAGGCCCGCTCACTGACCTCGAGCCTGCAGCTGGCCCGCAACACCTTGATGTCCAAAACCGATCCGGCCGCCGGCAGCGGAACAGCCGGCGCATTCGACGCGGTGCTGGTGGTGCCGGGCGAGGGGCCGCGGGCGGCCACTGCCGTCGGGCCGGTCGAACAGGTTCCCGCCGCGCTGCGCGAGTTCGTCAAGGCCGGCCAGGTCAGCTACCAGTACGCCCCCGTGCACGTCGAGGGATTCTCCGGCCCCGCCCTGGTGATCGGGACGCCGACGACCTCGCGGATCACCAACTTGGAGCTCTACCTGATCTATCCGCTGGGCACCGAGCGCAACACGATCAGCATGGTGCGGGGCACCCTCGTGACCAGCGGCCTGGTGCTGCTGGTGCTGCTGGCCGGTATCGCGTTGCTGGTGTCGCGGCAGGTGGTGCTGCCGGTGCGGTCGGCCTCGCGAATCGCCGAACGCTTCGCCGAGGGGCATCTGTCCGAACGGATGCCGGTCCGCGGCGAGGACGACATGGCCCGGCTGGCGGTGTCGTTCAACGACATGGCCGAGAGCCTGTCCCGCCAGATCACCCAGCTCGAAGAGTTCGGCAACCTGCAGCGCCGCTTCACCTCCGATGTCAGCCACGAGCTGCGCACCCCACTGACCACCGTGCGGATGGCCGCCGATCTCATTCACGATCACAGCGATGCCCTGGAACCGTCGCTGCGGCGCTCCACCGAGCTGCTGGTCAGTGAGCTGGACCGGTTCGAGTCACTGCTGGCCGATCTGCTGGAGATCTCCCGGCACGACGCCGGTGTGGCCGAGTTGTCGGTGGAATCGGTGGACCTGCGCTCCACGGTCAACAGCGCTCTGAACAACGTCGGCCATCTGGCCGCCGAGGCAGGCGTTGAACTCAAGGTGGACATGCCCGGCGAACCGGTGATCGCCGAGGTCGACCCACGCCGGGTGGAACGGATCCTGCGCAACCTGATCGCCAACGCCATCGACCACGCCGAGCACAAGCCGGTGGTGATCCGGATGGGCGCCGACGACGACACCCTGGCCGTCACGGTCCGCGACCACGGGGTGGGGTTGCGGCCGGGGGAGGAGAAGCTGGTGTTCAGCCGGTTCTGGCGTGCCGACCCGTCCCGGGTGCGGCGCTCCGGCGGGACCGGACTGGGGCTGGCGATCAGCGTCGAGGACGCTCGGCTGCACCAGGGCCGACTGGAGGCCTGGGGTGAACCCGGTCAGGGCGCCTGCTTCCGGCTCACCCTGCCGCTGGTGCGCGGACACAAGGTCACCACCAGCCCGCTTCCGATGAAACCGGTGAATCCCGCCGAGCGCCGCGACGGGCGCCCGCGGGCCCGTGAACACGCCGAGCGGAGCGGGTGATGCGCCGGCTGATCATGGGCCTCGGTGTGGTTGTCCCACTGGCATTGGCTGTGGCGCTGGCCGGTTGCGCCGGGGTGCCCAGTACCTCGGCGCCGCAGGCGATCGGCACCGTGGACTCGCCACCGCCGTCGGTGCTGCCCAAGCCCACCCCGGCCATGGACCCCGATGTGCTGTTGCGCGAATTCCTCAAGGCCACAGCGGATCCGGCCAACCGGCATCGCGCGGCGCGCCAGTTCCTCACTCAGTCGGCCTCGGACGCGTGGGACGACGCCGGCAGCGCGTTGCTGATCGACAACGTGGTGTTCGTCGAAACCCGCAGTGCCGACCGGGTTGCGGTTACGATGCGGGCCGACATCCTGGGCTCGCTGTCGGATATGGGCGTCTTCGAAACGGCCGAGGGCGCACTGCCGGGCCCGGAGGCGATCGAACTGCTCAAGACCTCCGACGGCTGGCGCATCGACCGGCTGCCCAACGGGGTGTTCCTGGACTGGCAGCAGTTCCAGGCCACCTACAAGCGCAACACGCTGTATTTCGTGGACCCGACCGGCAAGACGGTGGTTCCGGATCCGCGCTACGTCGCGGTGTCCGACCCCGATCACCTGGCCACCGAGCTGGTGTCCAAGCTGATCGCCGGGCCGCGCCCAGAGATGGCCGGCGTGCGCAACCTGCTGGCGGCACCACTTCGGTTGCGCGGACCGGTGACTCGCGCAGACGGCGGCAAGAGCGGGGTCGGTCGCGGCTACGGTGGGGCGAAGGTCGACCTGGACAGTCTGTCCACCACCGACCCGAACAGTCGGCAACTACTCGCCGCCCAACTGATCTGGACACTGGCCCGGGCAGATATCAAGGGGCCCTACGTGATCGACGCCGACGGCGCGGCACTCGACGACCGGTTCCCGGACGGGTGGACGACCTCGGACGTGGCCACGACCGACCCGGGCGCCTCCGACGGCGCCGGGGCCGGCGTGCATGCCCTGGTGGGTGGCTCGCTGCTCGTTCTGGACGGCCAGTACGCCAACCGGGTGCCCGGGGCATTCGGCCGGGAACCCGACCAGGAGTCGGCGGCGTTGTCGCGCAACGGGCATCAGGTGGCGTCGGTGGTGGTGCATCCCGGCGGTCCCGACCCGGCGGCCACGCTGTGGATCGGCGACCTCGGTGGTGAGGCGGTGCAGGCCGCCGAGGGGCACACCCTGTCGCGGCCGAGCTGGTCGCTGGACGAAGCGGTGTGGGTGGTGGTCGACGGCAACAACGTGCTGCGGGCCATCCAGGAGGTGGCCTCGGGCCGTCCCGCCCGCATCCCGGTGGACTCCGGCGCGGTCAATGCCAGGTTCCCCGGGCCGATCAGCGAGCTGCAGTTGTCCCGTGACGGCACCCGGGCGGCGATGGTGATCGGCGGTCAGGTGATTCTGGCCGGGGTGGTGCAGACCCCGGCCGGTCAGTTCGTGCTGAACTACCCGCGCCGGCTCGGCTTCGGGCTGGGCTCGTCGGTAGTGTCGCTGAGCTGGCGCACCGGTGACGACATCGTGGTGAGCCGGTCCGACCCGAAGCACCCGGTGTCCTTCGTCAACATCGACGGGGTGAATTCCGATGCGCCCAACGGCAATCTGCAGCAGCCGGTGTCGACGATCGTCGCCGACCCGTCGGCGGTATACGTCGCTGATCAGCGCGGTGTGCTGGCGCTGTCGTCCTCGGCGGCCGAGGACGAGCCAAGCTGGTCGCCGGTGGCGCCGTTCATGACGGCCGGCGCGGTACCGGTGTTACCAGGTTAGCCGCCGGCCACCAGTGACAGCTCGCCGTGGTGTCGGGCCGTCTTGCGCCGCTTGGCGCTGACCACCAGCTTCGCCACCGCGGCCTCGATGCTGCGGGCGAACTCGTCGACGTCGGGCATGGTGTCGTAGTCGGCCAGAATTCCGAAGGACAGGTTCTCGGCGTAGCTCAAGATCGCCACCCCGGTGCGCAGTTGCAGCGCGATCGGCGGCACCGGCAGCACGTCGAGCACCTTGCGGCCCATGATGTGCAGCGTGTCGGAGGGTCCCGGCACATTGGTCGCGATGGTGGTGACGCCGTGCTGCGGCAGGTGCGTCAGCAGCCGGACCGCCCACGCGGTCAGCGGGAACGGAAGGTAGTTGGCCGCCGAGACGAACGCGCTGCCGGCCTGCCGCTGTCCGGTGCTCTTGGTTCTGGTCAACCGGGAGTGCACCAGCCGTAGCCGGCGCACCGGGTTCTCCTCCTCGACCGGCAGGTAGGGCAGCATCACCGAGACCCGGTTGTCGGTCTGGTGGAGGGCATCGCGGGCACGTGTCGACACCGGAACCAGGGTGCGCATCGTCTCGGGGCGGGGCTGCTCGCCGCGGCGGGCCAGCATGCCGCGGTAGCCCTCGGTCAGGGCGGCCAATGCGACGTCGTTGAGGGTCACGTCGAACGCCTGGCAGATCTGGTTGACCTGCTCCAGCGGCACCTTGGCGGAGCTGTACCGGCGCATCGCCGACATCGGTCCGTTCAGCGAGGTGGCGATGCCGTGGTGCAGCAGCCCGACCGACAGCTCGACGGTGCCCCGCGCGGCCCGCAACGCGGTGCTGCCGATCGCGGTGGAGACGTTCCACAGGTCGGTCAGCCAATTCACCGGGTTCACGTTGATGCCGGACAGGTGCGGCGGGCCGGACGAGGCTTTGTGGGAACCGTGGATGTGGCCGGCGAAGCTGGCGATGTCGCCGACACTGTCGTCGCACAGGCCGGTGAACAGGTGCGACGCCGCGATCCCGTCGCCGATGCAGTGGTGCACCTTGATCAGCATCGCCCACCGGTCATTGGGCAGCCCTTCGATGATCCAGATGTGCCACAGCGGCCGGTCCCGGTCCAGGCGCAGCGCCATCTGGTCGGCGACGAAGCGGAACAGCTCGGCGTCGTCACCGGGACTCGGCAGCCCCACCCGTTGCACGTGATGGTGCATATCGAAGGCTGGGTCGTCCACCCACCGGGGCGGCACGAGGTCGAGCGGGTGCGTCTCCAGCTTCTGGACGAATCGTCGGCAGCCGCTGATCCGGGCACCCAACACCGACACCAGCGATGCGTAGTCGGGCGGCGGCCCCTCCAGAACCACCAGACCGCCGATCGCCAGACTGATGTGGCGGTCGGAATCTTCGGCTTCCAGGAAACCTGCGTCCAGTGTCGTCAATTGCTCCACGATCGGACCTCCTACCTGCGCCCGCATCTAATGATCCGCCGGTGCGGGGCGGGTCGGCAGGGCCAGAAGTCCCGAAGCGGCTCCGGCGGCACAAAGTCCTCGAAGCCGGGGTATTCGTGCCCTGTCTCTCCGGACCGGTTCGGGGGACCGTGAGATAGACACCGGTGACCGACGAAAGGGGCCGGGACCGTGGACGATCAGTGTGGTAACCGCGACGCCGAAGCCGTCCGGGAGACCATTCGGACTGCGTTGTTGTTGGCGGCACGCGCGCCGTCGGTGCACAATTCTCAGCCGTGGCGCTGGCGGGTGCACGAGTCCTCGACGGCGGCCACGGTGGATCTGTTCGTCGACCCCGGCCTGCAGCTGCGCCAGGTCGACCCCGATGGCCGCGGCATGGTCCTGAGTTGCGGTGCGGCGCTGCATCATCTGGTGGTCGCGCTGGCCGCATTGGGCTGCCGGTGTAAGGTCCACCGGCTGCCCGATCCGGGCAACCCGGATCACCTGGCTTCGATCGAACTGTGTCACAGCGGCCCGGCCCACGAGCTCGAGCAGGTGGACATCAGCCTGGCCGCGGCGATCCCTCGGCGGCGCACCGATCGCCGCTACTTCAGCGACTGGCCGGTGGCCGCCGCCGACATCGCACTGATGGGTGCTCGCGCCGCCCGCGCCGGGGTGATGCTGCGCCGGGTCGACGAGCTGGACCGGCTCAACGCGGTGGTCGCCCGGGCTGTCTTCGAACACGACCGCGACTACGACTACCTCAGCGAATTGACCGTCTGGAGCGGCCGTTACAAGTCGGTGGCCGGCGTTCCCGCCCGCAGCGTGCCCCCGCCGAGTGCTGATGCTGCGATCCCGGGCCGGGTGTTCGCCGGTCCGGCGCTGTCTCAACCGGCCGGCGCGACGGGGGCCGACGACCGGGCCGTGATGCTCGCGCTGGGCACCGAGACCGACGATCGGCTGGCCCAGTTGCGGTCCGGTGAGGCCACCAGCCTGGTGCTGCTGACCGCGACGGCGCTGGGGCTGGCCGGGTGTCCGGTCACCGAGCCGCTGGAGATCGCCGAAACCCGTGCCGCGGTGCGCCGCGACGTCTTCGGAACCGGCGGCTATCCGCAGATGCTGCTGCGGGTGGGTTGGGCCCCGATCAACGCCGACCCTCTGCCGGCCACCCCGCGCCGTGCCCTCGACGACACCGTCGAGTGGCTCGGCGCCAGAGTCACTGTGTGAGAAGTGGTGCGCACCAGCGCAACACGGTGCCGCCGTCCGGCGGGGATGTGATCTCGAAGGTCCCGCCGGCCTGCTCGGCGCGCCGCCGAAGGTTCGTCAGCCCGCTGCAGGTGATCCCGTCCGGAATGCCGCAGCCGTTGTCGTGGACCTCGATCGACAGCTCGTCTTCGACCTTGACCTGAACGGTCAGGGTGCTGGCGCCGGAATGCCGGACGGCGTTGCTGACCGCCTCGGAGACCACCGCCTCGGCGTGATCGGCCAGCGCCGGTTCGACCACCGACAGCGGGCCGACGAACTGCACGGTGGTGTGCAGGCCGGACCCGGAGAACTGCGTGACCGCGTTGTCGAGCCGTTGGCGCAGCCGGGTCACCGTCGACGAGCCACCGTGCAGGTCGAAGATCGTGGTGCGGATCTCGCCGATGATCTCCTGTAGATCGTCCACCGCATCGGTCAGGCGTTCCTGCACGGCTGGCGACCCCGCCTGCGCGATGGTGCTCTGCAGCGCCAGTCCGACGGCGAAAATCCGTTGGATCACATGGTCGTGCAGATCTCGGGCGATCCGGTCCCGGTCGGTGACCACATCGAGTTCGTGCATCCGCCGCTGTGTGGTGGCCAGCTGCCAGGCCAGCGCGGCCTGATCGGCGAACGCGGCCATCATGTCGAGCTGTTCGGTGCTGAACAAGACCGTGCTGCCGTGGCGCAGCACCACGACCACACCCGCAACCGCGTCGGTGGCGCGCAGCGGCAGGATCAGCGCCGGTCCGCGGGCCGCGACCCCGGTCAGCCGCAGATCGTCCACCTGGCGCGGAACCTGCTTGGTGAAGGACTCGCCGACCGCGGTGCCCGACACCGCGATGGTCTCACCGGCGATGGAATCCATTGCCTCGCCGACGGTTTCGACCACAATAAGCTTCTCGTCATCCGATGCGTCGTCATCGAGTGGGATGGCCACCATCGCCGAGTCGGCGCCGGTGAGTTCGGTGGCCTTCTCGGCGATCAGCCGGAACACCGTGGTGGGTTCGGCTCCGGCCAGCAGTTCGGTGGCGATGTCCCGGGTCGCCTCGATCCAGGACTGTCGAGCCTTGGCCTGGGCGTAGAGCCGGGCGTTGGCGATCGCGATGCCGGCCGCGGTGGCCAGCGCCTGCACCAGCACCTCGTCGTCCTCGGTGAAGGCGCCCCCGTTGGCCTTCTCGGTGAGGTAGAGGTTGCCGAACACCTCGTCGCGCACCCCGACCGGCACGCCGAGGAAGCTGCGCATCATCGGATGGCCGGGTGGAAAGCCCACGGAGGCAGGGTGTTCGGTGATGTTCGCCAGCCGAAGCGGATGCGGATCCTCGATCAGCAGTCCGACCACGCCGTTGCCTTCGGGCAGCCGGCCGATCCGGCGGTAGGTCTCGTCGTCGATGCCCTCGTAGACGAACTCCAGCATCCGGCGGTCGGCGTCATGCACCTCCAGGGCACCGTATTGGGCGTCGACCAGGCTGGTGGCGGTCTGCACGATCGACCGCAGTGTCGCGTCCAGTTCCAGGCCTGAGGTGACCACCAGCATGGCCGCCAGCAGGCCGTCCAGCCGGTCGCGGCCCTCGACGATCTGCTCCACCCGGTCTTGGACCCCGACCAGTAGCTCGCGCAGTTGCAGCTGGGAAAGGCTGTCGCGCAGGGGATTGCGGCTGTCGGTTGGTTCGCTGTCAGCCATTCTGGGTACGTTCGAGCTTGGTGGCGAAGACCGCGGCCTGGGTGCGGCGTTCCATGCCGAGTTTGGCCAGCAGTCGTGAGACGTAGTTCTTGACGGTCTTCTCCGCCAGGAACATCCGGTCGGCGATCTGCTTGTTGGTCAGCCCCTCGGTGAGCAGCTTCAGCAACGTGCGTTCCTGGTCGGAGAGCCCCGACAGCGGATCGGGCACGGCGGCGGCACCGCGAAGCTTGGCCATCAGCGCGGCGGCCGCCCGATTGTCCAGCAGGGAGCGCCCGGCGCCGACTTCCTTGACGGAGCGGGCCAGCTCCATGCCTTTGATGTCTTTGATGACGTAGCCGCTGGCGCCGGCGAGGATGGCGTCGAGCATCGCCTCGTCGGAGGTGAACGAGGTCAGGATCAGGCAGCGCAGTTCCGGCATGCGCGACAGCAGGTCTCGGCACAACTCGATGCCGTTGCCGTCCGGCAGTCGCACGTCGAGCACCGCCACGTCGGGTCGCAGTGCGGGAATCCGAGCCATCGCCTCGGCCACCGAACCGGCTTCGCCGACCACGTCCAATTCCGGGTCGGCGCCGAGCAGGTCGATCAGCCCGCGCCGCACCACCTCGTGATCGTCCACCAGGAACACCCTGACCACATCACGTCCTCTCGCCCAAGCCGTCCGCACGCAGTTGTGTCCACGCTATCCGGGGCGACCGGTGGATGCACAGGGTATTAAGCCATTACGCTGCACCCGTGGACGCCGCCGCCCTCAACGCGTTGTTCGACCTGACCGGACGCACCGCCATCATCACCGGCGGCACCCGTGGTATCGGATTGGCTGTCGCGCACGGCCTGGCGGCCGCCGGAGCCAATGTCGTGGTGGCCAGCCGCAAGCCCGACGCCTGCGAGCGCGCCGCGCAGCAGCTGGGTCAGGCCGGTGCGCAGGCCATCGGGGTGCCCACCCATCTCGGTGACGCCGACGCGATCGGGCAGCTGGTCGAGGCCGCCGTCGCGCGGTTCGGCGGGGTCGACATCGTGATCAACAACGCCGCCAATGCGCTTGCGCTGCCGTTCGGGGAGATCACCCCCGCGGCGTTGGACAAGTCGTTCGCGGTCAACCTGCAGGGGCCGGTACTGCTGGTTCAGGCGGCGTTGCCGCATCTTCGCCGCAGCGGGCACGCCGCGATCGTGAACGTGGTGTCGGCCGGCGCCTTCGTGTTCTCGCCGGCGACGTCGATGTACTCCGCCGCCAAGGCTGCGCTGGTCTCATACACTCGGTCGATGGCGGCTGAGCTGGCGCCGTCGGGGATCCGGGTCAATGCGATCGCTCCCGGGCCGGTCGACACCGATATGGTGCGCAACAACCCGCCGGAGTTCATTGCGGCGCTGCGCGGTGCGACGCTGTTGCAGCGCATCGCCGATCCCGACGAAATGGTCGGACCGGTGCTGCTTCTGGTCTCCGATGCGGGCAGCTACATCACCGGGCAGACCATCCACGCCGACGGCGGAATGGTCGCGCGTTAGGCGAAGGCCTCTTGACGCCTATCCCCGCTTGGCGCCACCGAGGAACGGGGTGATGATGTCCACCGGCAGCGGGAACACCACCGTGGAGTTCTGATCCGCGCCGAGCTCCAAAAGGGTCTGCAGGTAACGCAGTTGCAGCGACGCCGGGTTCTTCGACAGTGTCTCGGCGGCCTGGCTCAGCTCTTCGGAGGCCTGCAGCTCACCGCGGGCGTTGATCACCTTGGCGCGGCGCTCGCGCTCGGCCTCCGCTTCGCGGGCCATCGCGCGCTGCATGGATTCGGGAATCTCCACGTCTTTGATCTCGACCACCCGCACCTGCACGCCCCACGGCTCGGTCTGCTTGTCGATGATGTTGCGCAGGTCGGCGTTGAGGTCGTCGCGGTGCGCCAGCAGGGTGTCGAGGTCGGCGCGACCCAGCAGCGAGCGCAGCGTGGTCTGGGCGATCTGCGAGGTGGCCACCGCGTAGTTCTCCACCGCCAGAATCGCTTTGAGCGGGTCGACGACCTGGAACATCACGACCGCGTTCACCCGGGCCGGCACGTTGTCGCGGGTGATGACCTCCTGCGGAGGGATGGTCAGCGTCACAACCCGTTCGTCGACGCGGATGATCTTGTCCGCCAAGGGAATCAGAAACCGCAGCCCGGGCTGATACAGCGGGCGGGCGTGGCCGAGCCGGAACACCACGCCGCGTTCGTACTCCGGCAGGACTTTGACGGAGAAGTAGGCCAGCGCACCCAGTGTCGCGATCACGATCACCAACACGGTGATGACGCCCTCACTCAACGTGCCTTCTCCTTGTCTGAAGTGCCGGCGTACGAGCCGCCCCACCGGGTGGAGTATCGGTCGATGGCCGCTTCGGCGTTCGCGATCTGCTCCTCGGCGCCGGCCATGGTGATCGCCGGGGCGTTCGCCGGAGTGTTCCACAGATGGCGGACCAGTGGGGACCCGCCGGCAACCACGATCAGGATCGCCGTGCCCAGTACCAGCACGTCGGAGGGCCCGTGATTGGCGATCAGCGCCGCCAGCGGCATCACCACCCCGAAACCTGCTACCGCACAGGCGATACCGCGGTGGAACCGACCTGCCTCGGAATGCGGCCACGGGTCCACCGGCCGACTGATCTGCCGGCCGTGATTCGACGTGGTGCAGGTGTCCTTGACCGGGCAGGCGTTGCAGATCGACGGCGTGGCCTGGTACCGCATCACCCGGTTGTCCGGGTCGAAGGAGGTCGGCCAGAGCCACTGGTCCTCCGGGCACTTCCAGGCGTCGTGATCCTCGTGGTAGACGAACTTTCCGGTGCGCCACTGGGCGGCGCGTTCGGAGGTCCGCTTGGCCATGGCGTCGAAGCCCCACGCGAAGACGAGCAGGAGCAGGGCGTAGCCGGATATCAGCCACACCCACGCTCCCGGCATCGTCATCGGTGTCCTCAGCCCTTCGCGGTGGTCTCGACGTCGGCGGCAACCGGCTGGTAGAGCGGGTACTCAGGCAGTTCGTCGACCGTCTCGCCGGAGCGGAAGTTGCGCAGCGCCGTCCACGCGATCCAGCAGAACGGCACCACCCCGCCGACGATCAGGATCGCATCGCCCGGCAGCCGCAGCCACTCCAGCAGGGCGTTGCCCGGCTGGGTGATGTAGCCCAGCGACCGCGCCTCGAAGTAGCCGGCGTTGACCGAGTGGAACAGCTGCAGCACACCGAGCGGCAGCAGCGTGACGAACACCATCCAGGCCAGGCCGATGTTCATGCACCAGAACGAGAGTCGGGCCAGCTTGTTCGGCCATTTGTCGGCCGGGATGACATAGCGGAAGGCGAACATCGCCAGCGCCACCGCGAGCATGCCGTAGACCCCGAACATCGCCGCGTGGGCGTGGTTGGCCGTCAGCGCGGTACCGATCTCGTAGTACGACACCACCGGAAGGTTGATCAGGAAGCCGAAGATGCCGGCGCCCAGGAAGTTCCAGAACCCGACAGCTACCAGGAACATCACCGCCCAGCGTGCCGGGAAGTTGTGCTCACCACCGGCTTCCTGGCGGGCCCCCAACTGTAGGAAGGCCCACGCCTCCACGGTCAGGAAGGTCAGCGGGATGACCTCGGCGGCCGAGAAGAATGCGCCCATGGCCATGTGCTCCACCGGGGTTCCGGAGAAGTACAGGTGGTGCATGGTGCCGATCACGCCGCCGGCGGAGTACAAGATGATGTCGAGGAAGATCACCAGCAGTGCGACGCGCTCGCGCACCACCCCGAGTTGGACGAACAGGTAGGCCACCATCGCCGTGGTGAACAGCTCCAGGAAGTCCTCGACCCACAGGTGCACCATCCAGAACCGCCAGAAGTCGGCGACCGAGAAGTGCGTCTCGGTGCCGGCCAGCAGGCTGACCGCGTAGAAGGTCGGGATGGCCAGACCGGTGAAGAAGAACACCCAGGGCAGGTTCATCTTCGAAGTGGTCGCCAGCTTGGCGCGCATGCCGCGCCAGATGATGAAGATCCACAGGAAAAGTCCGACGATGAGCAGCAGCTGGAACACCCGCGGCAGGTCCAGGAACTCCCACTGCTGCGACATCACGGTGCCGGGCTCGACCTTGCCGAAGATCGACAGGGCCTCGAATGCCATCGATCCGAAGACCACCACGGCCAGCGCACCGAGCAGGCCGTAGACCAGCCACGACTGTTTGGCGGGCTCGCGACGGGTGATGAACGGCACCAGGAAGATTCCGCCGGCCAGGAATGCCGCCGCGGTCCAGAACAGCGACAGCTGCAGGTGCCAGGTACGGGCCAGGTTGTAGGGCAGAAGCTTGGCCAGGTCGATCCCGTAGAACGCCGACAGGTCCGCGCGGTAGTGCTCCACGGCGCCGCCGAGCAGCGTCTGGATCAAAAACAGCACGGCGACGACGGCGAAGATCCAGATCGCGGCCCGTTGCGACCGCGTCAGCGGCACGTCGCCGGGCTGGCGGAACTCGAGCTTGGTCATCTCCGAGCCGTGCCAGCCGATGTTCTGGCTCCACCGGCCGTAGACGGTGAACATGACCCCGATGCCGCCGAGCAGAACGATCAGTGACAGCACCGACCACACCACCACCGAGCCGGTGGGGCCGTTGTCGACGCGCGGCTCCGAGGGCCAGTTGTTGGTGTAGCTGTAGCTGTGGCCGGGCCGGTCGGCCGCCGAGGCCCAGGCCGTCCAGGCGAAGAACGCGGTGAGGTCACGGATCTCGCCGGGGTCGGTGATCATCTCCGGCAGCAGGCCGTACTTGGTGGTGGGCTCACCGAAGTATTCGGCGTAGTGCTTCTCGATGTTGTTGAACGCCTGGACCTGCTTGTCGGTGAACACCAGCGTCTTGGTGTCGGCGTTGTAGCGGTTGGTCCGGAATTCGGTGACCACCTGGGTGTGCGGGTCCGCCACGCCCTGGGCCTGGAACTGATCCGCCACGTCTTCGGTGGCCAGCCGCAGGTATTCGGCGGTGTAGTCCGGGCCGAGGTAGGCGCCGTGGCCCAGCACGGAGCCGTACTGCATCAGTCCGCGGGCCTGGAACAGCGTCTGGCCGCTGGTGATGTCCTTGCCGGTGAACTGTTGCTGCCCGGACTCGGAGACGACCTTGTCGGGCATCGGCATCGAAGCGGTGTAGGTGCGAATCGCGAGGATTCCCATCACCAGGAATCCGAAGATCATCACCAGGGCCACGCCCTGGGCCCAGCCCTTGCCGACCAGTGCCGCGCTGCGGCCGGAGTCGCTGGTGGGCGTACCCAGTTGAGTTGATTCGGAGGTCATGGGTCGGGACGGTAACAGCATCGCGAGGCGATGTTGGTAATTCTGTCAGCGAGGTCACTGCGACTGGGGTCCGCGGTCATCGGCGCTGCCGACCAACGGCCCTTGACATCAAAGTACGACGTGACGTAGTAGAAATTTGCGGGGGCCGACTGTCGGTGGCCGGTGGCACCCTGCGGGTGTGCTCGATGCGGTGCTTCCCCTGCGATGCGGTGGCTGTGGTGCGCCCGACACCCGTTGGTGTGCGGTGTGCGCCGGACAGCTCGCGGTCGCCCCGGATGAACCGCGACTGGTCAGCCCGCGGCTGGACCCGCAGGTGCCGGTGTTCGCACTGGGTCGCTACGCCGGGGCCCGGCGCCAGGCGATCGTCGCGGTCAAGGAACGCGGCCGCACCGACCTGATCGCGCCGCTGGCGGTGCCGTTGGCCGGAGCCCTGCACCGGCTGCTGTGCTGGGGGATGCTCGACGCGCCGCTGACCATCGTCCCCGCGCCCACCCGGCGCAGTGCGGCCCGTCGGCGCGGTGGTGACCCGATCGCACGAATCGCGGCCGGGGCAACGGCCGGCCATCCCGGGATCACGGTGGCGCCGGCGCTGCGGATGCGGGCACTGACGCGGGACTCGGTGGGTCTGGGCAGCGGCGCCCGGGAACGCAACCTGGCCGGCGGGGTGCTGCTGCGGCACCGCTCGATCCCCAAGAGCGCCGGTGATGTCCTCCTCGTCGACGACGTCGTCACCACCGGGGCCACCCTCGCCGAGTCGGTGCGGGTGCTTCGGGCGGGTGGAATTTCGGTGTCGGCGGCGCTGGTGATTGCGGCGGTATGAATTTGCAATGTCAAACCGGTGGCGAGTATCCGGCGGCATGGCTACGGTCGTCATCAAGGTCAGGCGAACATTGCAGCAACGTGGTCGAGACAACAAGAAGGAAGTGTCGAGCATGACGAGTCAATTCGTGGAAACCAGCGGTACATCCGACCACTCGGAGGGTCAGGCTCGGCCGGGCGCCGAGATCGTGGTCAAGGGCCGCAATGTCGATATCCCGGACCACTTCCGGGTCTATGTGGCGCAGAAGCTGGCCCGCCTGGAACGGCTGGACCGCTCCATCCGACTGTTCGACGTCGAACTCAAGCACGCCAACAATCGTCGGCAGCGAAAGTCCTGCCAGCAGATCGACATCACCGTGCACGGCCGCGGCCCGGTGGTACGCGGTGAAGCCCGCGCCGACAGTTTCTACGCGGCCTTCGAGGCCGCCATCGACCGGCTGGAGGGCCGGCTGCGCCGCGGCAAGGACCGGCGCAACGTCTCCTACGGCGACAAGACCCCGCTGTCGGTGGCCGAGGCGACCGGGGCCGCCATCGCCCCGGAGCTGCTCGCCGCGGCGTTCAATCGCGACGGCACCGCCGAACCCGACCACCGCCACGCGGCGGCCGACGGTCACGGGGCCGAGCACGACCACGAACCGGGCCGGATCGTGCGCACCAAGGAGCACACCGCCACGCCGATGTCCGTCGATGACGCGCTCTATGAGATGGAGCTGGTCGGGCACGACTTCTTCCTGTTTCACGACAAGGAGACCGAACAGCCCTCGGTGGTCTACCGGCGGCACGCCTACGACTACGGACTGATCCGACTGGTCTGACCGGCGGCCCGACCGCGGCGGGGCCGCCGCTGTGCGCGGCGTCACCTACGATGGGTGGCGCTCGTAATGGATGAAGACTGAGTAGGGGACATAGCTAGTGCTGTCCAAGTTGCTGCGTTTTGGTGAAGGCCGCATGGTCAAACGACTCAGGAAGGTCGCCGACTACATCGACACCCTGTCAGGGGAAATCGAGAGCCTCACCGACGCGGAGCTGCGCGCCAAGACCGATGAGTTCCGCAGCCGTCACGCCGAGGGTGAATCCCTTGACGACCTGCTGCCGGAGGCGTTTGCTGTGGCCCGCGAGGCGGCCTGGCGGGTGCTGAGCCAGAGGCCGTTCCAGGTGCAGCTGATGGGCGGCGCGGCCCTGCACTACGGCAACGTCGCGGAGATGAAGACCGGTGAGGGCAAGACCCTGACCTGTGTGCTGCCGGCCTACCTCAACGCGATCTCCGGCAAGGGCGTGCACGTCGTCACCGTCAACGACTACCTGGCCAAGCGCGACAGCGAGTGGATGGGCCGGGTGCACCGCTTCCTGGGCCTGGAGGTCGGGGTGATCCTGTCCCAGATGACCCCGGATGAGCGGCGGGTCGCCTACAACGCCGACGTCACCTACGGCACCAACAACGAGTTCGGCTTCGACTACCTGCGTGACAACATGGCGCACTCGCTGGATCAGTTGGTGCAGCGCCCGCACAACTTCGCCATCGTCGACGAGGTCGACTCCATCCTGATCGACGAGGCGCGCACCCCGCTGATCATCTCGGGCCCGGCCGACGGCAGCTCGAACTGGTACACCGAGTTCGCCCGGATCGTGCCGATGATGAACAAGGACGTCCACTACGAAGTCGACCTGCGCAAGCGCACCGTCGGCGTGCATGAGTTGGGAGTGGAGTTCGTCGAGGACCAGCTCGGCATCGACAACCTCTACGAGGCCGCCAACTCGCCGTTGGTCAGCTACCTCAACAACGCGCTGAAGGCCAAGGAGTTGTTCAACCGCGACAAGGACTACATCGTCCGCAACGGCGAGGTGTTCATCGTCGACGAGTTCACCGGCCGCGTGCTGGTGGGCCGGCGTTACAACGAGGGCATGCACCAGGCCATCGAGGCCAAGGAGCAGGTGGAGATCAAGGCCGAGAACCAGACGCTGGCCACCATCACCCTGCAGAACTACTTCCGGCTCTACGACAAGCTCGCCGGGATGACCGGCACCGCCGAGACCGAGGCCGCCGAACTGCACGAGATCTACAAGCTCGGCGTGGTGCCCATCCCGACCAACAAGCCGATGGCGCGCACCGACCAGATCGACCTGATCTACAAGACCGAGGAGGCTAAGTTCCTCGCGGTCGTCGACGACCTCGTCGAGCGGTACGAGAAGGGCCAGCCGGTGCTGATCGGCACCACCAGCGTCGAGCGCTCGGAGTACCTGTCCAAGCAGCTGACCAAGCGCCGCATTCCGCACAACGTGCTCAACGCCAAGCAGCACGAGCGGGAGGCGCACATCATCGCCGAGGCGGGCCGCCGCGGTGCCATCACGGTGGCCACCAACATGGCCGGTCGCGGTACCGACATCGTGCTGGGCGGCAACCCGGACTTTTTGGCCGATGACCGGGTGCGGTCGAAGGGCCTGGACCCGGTGACGACTCCCGACGAGTACGAGGCGGCCTGGGATGAGGTGCTGCCGCAGATCAAGGCGGAGGCGGCCGCCGAGGCCACCGAGGTGATCGAGGCCGGTGGTCTCTACGTGCTGGGCACCGAGCGGCACGAGTCGCGCCGTATCGACAACCAGCTGCGCGGTCGGTCCGGCCGGCAGGGTGACCCGGGCGAGTCGCGGTTCTACCTGTCGCTCGGCGACGAATTGATGCGGCGCTTCAACGGCGCGGCCCTGGAGTCGTTGCTGACCCGGCTCAACCTGCCCGACGATGTGCCGATCGAGGCCAAGATGGTCAACCGGGCGATCAAGAGCGCCCAGACCCAGGTGGAGCAGCAGAACTTCGAGATCCGTAAGAACGTCCTCAAGTACGACGAGGTGATGAACCAGCAGCGCAAGGTGATCTACGCAGAGCGCCGGCGCATCCTGGACGGGGAGAACCTGGCCGAGCAGGCGCACGACATGCTCGTCGACGTGATCAAGGCCTACGTCACCGGCGCCACCGCCGAGGGATACGCCGAGGACTGGGACCTCGAACAGCTGTGGACCGCCCTGCGGACCCTCTACCCGGTCGGCATCGACTATCACGAGCTGCTGCACGCCGACGAGGTCGGTGAGGCCGATGACCTGACTCCCGAGGAACTGCTCGACGCGCTGATCGCCGATGCCGAGAACGCCTATGCAGCACGCGAAACCGAGGTTGAGGCCACCGCCGGCCCCGGATCCATGCGGGAGCTGGAGCGCGGCGTGCTGCTCAGCGTGATCGACCGTAAGTGGCGCGAGCACCTCTACGAGATGGACTACCTCAAGGAGGGCATCGGTCTGCGGGCGATGGCCCAGCGCGACCCGCTGGTGGAATACCAGCGCGAGGGCTTCGACATGTTCACCGGCATGCTCGACGGCCTGAAAGAGGAGTCGGTCGGCTTCCTGTTCAACGTCGCGGTTCAAGCCGCGCCGCAGCAGTCGGTCGCGCCGATGGACGCTCCGGCCGGACTGCGTGCCAAGGGAATCGACGGCGCCAAGGGTGCCGACGGCGCGGCGGGTCTGACCTATTCAGGCCCCGACGAGGACGGTTCGGCAAAGGTTCGGCGTAACCGCGACCTCGAGCCGGCCGGCAACGTCTCTCGCCGTGAGCGGCGCGAGGCGGCCCGCCGCGAAGGCCGTGGGTCCCGGATGCCCAAGACGCCGCCCAAGGGCTGACGCCTGCGGCTCACCCGCTTGGGATCGGTGCTAGCCGATGTGCAGCGCGACGATCCGCCACGACGTGCCGGACACACCGCTGCGTGCCGGTACCGATTCGAGGCGGCAGGCCAGCGCGTGGGTGCGCCGGCCGCGCCGGTAGGTGCCGAAGGCCTCGATGGCGCCGGCCGGTTCGGCGGGCCGGACGCGAACGCGTTGCAGGGTCGCCGGCCCGGCCCGTTCCGGCGAGTTGGACACCCGAGCCGAGCGCACCGACTCGGCCAGCCCGGCGGAGAGCAGCGCGTGCAGGTGCTTCGGCGGGCGGCGCCCGTCCACGACTTCAAGCACCCGGCGCAACGCGGCGTCGGCGAACATCGCCGCTGACTGCAGCCCGGCGGGCAGTGCGGTGTGCGGTGGCCGGTCCGGCCGCAGTTGCGGCGGGTGAGCATGGCGGTGCCGGGTTGTCGGCGCCGGAGCGGACCGGCGCGGCGTCGCGGCGCGGGCCGGTGGTTCGTAGTCGATCACCGGCGCGACCGGAGTGGGTGTGACTGAGTCGGTGCTCACGGCTGTTCTCCAGGTTCGTATCCGACGGATGGACCTGCTGGAGAGTGGCAGGCGGGGTGCGGCGATCATCGCACAATCGCGACGCAGCCGTGTGCGCGTGCGTCTCGCGGTGGCGGCGGGCTACGGTGAGCGCAGAATTTCGGAGGTGAAGGAGGTGGTCGGCCGCGATGGTGAATCGACTGTCGGCGACGGATGCGTCCTTCTACCGGATGGAGAACACGACGACGCCGATGTACGTGCAGTCGCTGTATCTGCTGCGCAATCCGCGCGGCGGGCTCGGCTACGAGAAGCTGCTGGCCACCGTGGAGCAGCGGTTGCCGCAGATGCCGCGCTACCGGCAGAAGATCCGTGAAGTCACGCTGAGCCTGGCGCGGCCGGTGTGGGTCGACGACCATGACTTCGACATCACTTATCACGTGCGGCATCTCGCGGTGCCTTCACCGGGATCCGACCGGCAGTTGCACGAGCTGATCGCCCAGCTGGCCCAGCAGCCGCTGGATCGGTTCCGGCCGCTGTGGGAGCTGTATCTGATCGAGGGGCTCGCCGACAACCGGGTCGCGCTGTATGTGAAGTCGCATCAGTCGATGGTCAACGGGATGGCGGCACCGGCGCTCGCGCACGTCCTGGTCGACCGGACGCAGCGCCCACCGGCGTTCGACGAGGACATCTGGGTGCCCCGGCGCGAGCCCGGTGCCGTCGAACTGGTTCTGGACGCGGTCGGGGACTGGGTGGGGGCTCCGCAGGCACAGCTCAAAGCGGTCGGCTCGACCGTCGGCGGCCCAGTGATGTGGTTGGGCCGCAAGGTATCCGATACCGCCCGGGCCGTCGTGCGCGGCGCCGCACCGAGCAGCCCGCTCAACACCCAGGTCTCGCAGAACCGGCTCTTCACGGTGGCCCGGGGCTCGCTCGAGGATTACCGCACGGTGCGGGCCCGTTACGACTGCGCCATCAACGACGTGGTGCTCGCGGTGATCACCGGCGCACTGCGGAACTGGCTGCTGTCCCGCGGCGAGCCGGTGTCCTCCACCCGGACGGTGCGGGCCATGGCGCCGCTGTCGGTGCATCCGGACCATGAGTTGGACACCGCGGGTCAGCCGATCGGAGCGGTGACACCGTTTCTGGTGGACCTGCCGGTCGGAGAACCCAATCCGGTGGTCCGGCTCTCGCAGATCGCCTACGCCACCGAATCGCACCCCACGCCGACCGGCCTGGTCGACGCCCGCACCATCTTGACCGTGTCGGGGTTCGCCCCGCCCACGCTGCACGCGATGGGTGTTCGGGTGGCGACGGCGTTCTCCGGATTCTCCGGGCGGGTGTTCAACCTGTTGATCACCAACGCACCGGGAACCCAGCGGCAGCTGTATGTGTGCGGGGCGAAACTTCTTGAGACCTATAACGTTCCGCCGCTGCTGCCCAATAAGGCGTTGGCCATCGGGGTGACGTCCTACAACGGCACGCTGTACTACGGGGTCAACGCCGACCGCAAGGCGATGAGTGACGTCGGGGTGGTCTCGGCACTGTTGGATGAGGCGTTGGCCGAACTGCTGGAGGCGGCGAAGTGACCGGCGACCGGGACGCGAAACACAAGATCTCCGACGAGGTGTACGAGCGCGAACTGCTGCGCCTGCAGATCGAACTGGTCAAGCTTCAGGAATGGGTGCGCAGCACCGGCGCTCGGGTCGTGGTGCTCTTCGAAGGCCGTGACGCCGCCGGCAAGGGGGGTGCGATCAAGCGCATCACCGAGAGCCTCAACCCGCGCGTGGTGCGCATCGCGGCGCTCCCGGCGCCCAGCGAGCGTGAACGCGGGCAGTGGTATTTCCAGCGGTATGTCGCGCAGTTGCCGGCCGCCGGTGAGATCACCCTGTTCGACCGGTCCTGGTATAACCGGGCCGGGGTGGAGAAGGTGATGGGTTTCTGTACACCGGAGGAACATTCGCTGTTCCTGCAGCAGGCTCCGGTCTTTGAGAGGCTGCTGATCGACGACGGGGTCCTGGTGCGCAAGTATTGGTTCTCGGTCTCGCAGGACGAGCAGTTGCGGCGTTTCCGCAGTCGGCGCAAGGATCCGCTGCGGCGGTGGAAGCTCTCGCCGATGGACCTCGAGTCGGTGAACCGCTGGGACGCCTACTCCCGGGCCCGGGACGAGATGATGGCGCACACCGATGTCGATGAAAGTCCTTGGTATGTGGTGGAGTCCGAGATCAAGAAGCACGCCCGGCTGAATATGATCGCGCATCTGCTGTCCACGATTCCCTACACCGAGGTGAAGCAGGAACGGGTGGATCTGCCGGACCGCGCGAACGTGACCGGTGACTACGAGCGCCCCGACCGGGCGCTGTACCGCTATGTGCCGGACTACGCCGCAACGCTGTTGGGTGAGCCGTGAGGGTCTACATACCCGCGACGCTGGCCATGCTGGCCCGGTTGGTCGCCGACGGGTCACTGCCGGCGGTCAGCGGCACCGCATTCGCGGTGACGCCGGCGTTGCGGGAGTCCTACGCCCACGGCGACGACGACGAACTGGCCGAGGTGGCGCTGGCCGAGGCGGCGCTGGCGTCGCTGCGGCTGTTGGGTGCCGAAACGGCAGGGGTCGCCGACGACTCGGATACCGCATTGCCCACTCGCCGGGCGGTGTTGGTCGCCGAAGCCGAAGGCGCCACCGTGCGTCCCGACCTGGATGCCGCGGTGGTCCGGCTGGCCGGGCCGGTGCTGATCGGCGATGTGGTCGCGGCCTACGTGGACAATGCCGCCGCCGAGCCGGCGGTGCTGGCGGCGATGGCGGTGATCGACGACGCCGACCTCGGCGACGAGGACGCCGAGCTGACGGTCGGCGACGCCGCGGATCACGACCTGGCCTGGTATGCCACCCAGGAGCTGCCGTTCCTGCTTGACCTGCTGTGATGCGGGCGGAGCGAGAAGTTACGCTACCGTAGGTTCACTGTGAGTAAGAAACATTCGGCGATCACCGCGCGCATCGGCGACACCAGGCGACCGACCGTAGTCGGAGCTGACCTTCATCGTGGGTGGAATGTGTTGCGTCGCATCGCAACACAGATCACCACTCCGCTGTTGCCGGACGACTATCTGCGGCTGGCCAATCCGCTGTGGTCGGCGCGTGAACTGCGCGGCCGGGTGCTGGAGGTGCGGCGCGAGACGGCGGACTCGGCGACGCTGGTCATCAAGCCGGGGTGGGGCTTTCACTTCGACTATCAGCCCGGCCAGTACATCGGCATCGGTCTGCAGGTCGACGGCCGTTGGCGCTGGCGGTCCTACTCGCTGACCTCGACTCCGGTCAGCCAGGCGCGCACCATCGCCATCACGGTCAAGGCGATGCCCGAGGGATTCCTGTCCAGCCACCTGGTCGACGGTGTGGCTCCTGGCACGATCGTCCGGCTGGCCGCGCCGCGCGGCGAATTCGTGCTGCCCGACCCGCCGCCGGCCGCGATGCTGTTCGTGACGGCCGGGTCCGGTATCACCCCGATCATGTCGATGCTGCGCACTCTGTCTCGCCGGGGCGGTGTCACCGATGTCGTTCACCTGCACTCGGCACCGACCGCTGATGAATCGCTGTTCGCCGACGAGTTGGCGGCGCTGGCGCGCGAGCACTCCGGTTATCGGCTGCGGCTGCGGGCCACCCGCACCGAGGGCCGGCTGGAGCTCGGTGGACCCGGGGGCATTCAGGCCTTGGATGCCGAGGTGCCGGACTGGCGGGAGCGGGTGACCTGGGCCTGCGGGCCGACGGCGATGTTGGGCGACGCCGAGCGGATCTGGGCGGACGCCGGGATCGCCGACCGGCTGCACATCGAGCGCTTCGCGATCGCCCGCACGGCGGTGTCCGGGGGCGGCGGGACCGTCACCTTCGCCGCCAGCGGCAAGAGCGTCGTCACCGACGCTGCGACCACGCTGCTGGAGGCGGGGGAGAGCGCCGGCGTCGCAATGCCGTTCGGGTGCCGGATGGGGATCTGCCAGTCCTGTGTGGTCGAGCTGACCGAAGGCCAGGTCAGGGACCTGCGTACCGGGGAAGACCGCGAGCCGGGCACCCGTATCCAGACCTGCGTGTGCACCGCTGCAGGCGACTGCCAACTGGACGTCTGACAGTTACCCGCTGGTAACCTACGGAAGCGTAGGTTACGATGGTGTCGGTCAAAGTTGATCGAAGTACCCGAAGCCCGAAAGGCGGTCTGATGGCGGTTACCGACGTCGAGGTGTTCGCGCACCTCACCGACGCCGACGTGGAGAACCTCGCCGCCGAGCTGGACGCCATTCGCAGCGACGTCGAACAGTCGCGCGGTGAGCGCGACGCCCGCTACATCCGCCGCACCATCGCCGCCCAGCGCGCGCTGGAGGTGACCGGCCGGGTGCTGCTGGCGGCGAGCTCGCGCCGCTCGGCGCGCTGGGCCGGCATGGTGACCCTCGGGGTCGCCAAGATCGTCGAGAACATGGAGATCAGCCACAACGTCCTGCACGGTCAGTGGGACTGGATGAATGACCCGGAGATCCACTCCACCAGCTGGGAGTGGGACATGTCGGGCGCGGCCAAGCACTGGCGCTTCACCCACAACTTCGCCCACCACAAGTACACCAACATCCTGGGCATGGATGACGACGTCGGCTACGGCGTGCTGCGGGTGACCCGGGATCAGCGGTGGCAGCGCTTCAACGTATTCAACCTGGTGTACAACCTGGTGCTCGCCCTTGGCTTCGAGTGGGGAATCGCGTTGCAGCACTTGGAGATCGGCAAGATCTTCAAGGGGCGTAGCGACCGTCAGGCAACCCTGGTACGGATTCGGGAGTTCGGCGCCAAAGCCGGCCGACAGGTGTTCAAGGACTACGTGGCCTTCCCGGCGGTGACCTCGCTGTCGCCCGGTGCGACGTTCTCCTCGACATTGAAAGCCAACGTGATCGCCAACATCATCCGCAACGTGTGGTCGAACGCGATCATCTTCTGCGGCCACTTCCCGGACGGTGCCGAGAAGTTCACCAAGACCGACATGGTCGGCGAGTCGCGCGGCCAGTGGTATCTGCGCCAGTTGCTGGGCAGCGCCAACATCGATGCCGGACAACCGATGCGGTTCATGAGCGGCAGCCTGTCGCACCAGATCGAACACCACCTGTTCCCGGATCTGCCGAGCAACCGCTACCCGGAGATCGCGGAGCGGGTGCGTGCGGTGTGCGTCAAGTACGACCTGCCCTACACCACCGGGCCGTTTCTGGTGCAGTACGGCAAAACCTGGCGCACCATCGCGAAACTGTCACTGCCGGACCGCTTCCTGACCGACACTGCCGATGACGCCCCCGAGACCCGAAGCGAGAAGATGTTCGCCGAGCTGGAACCGGGATTCGTCGGCATCGATCCGGCCACCGGTCGCCGGCGCGGGCTCAAGACCGCGATCGCGGCCGTGCGGGGCTGGCGCCGCGACAAGACCGACCTGGCGGCCTAACTTTCGCGCAGCACCGTGAGCAGCCGGCGCGCTGCTGCGACCCGGCCCTGCGCCGGGCCGGTCAAGGTGTCCAGGGCGCACTCCGGATCGGCGGGCGGTCCCAGATGTCCGCAGCCGCGCGGGCATTCGCCGATGGACTCGGCGAGATCGGAGAACGCCAGCAGCACGTCGTCGGGTGCGATGTGGGCCAGGCCGAACGAGCGGATGCCCGGGGTGTCGATCACCCAGCCGGACCCGGCCAGCCGCAGCGCCACCGACTGGGTGGAGGTGTGCCGGCCCCGTCCGATGTCGGTTACCCGCCCGACCGCCCTATCAGCTTCGGGGACAAGGCGATTCACCAAAGTGGATTTTCCGACGCCGGAGTGCCCCAGTAGCACCGTGACCTGAGATTCCAGCAGCGGGGCGACGGCGTCTAGCGGGTCTTCCCGGCCCGCGGTGACCACGGTGAGCTCCAGGTCGGCGAACTGACCGGCGAACGGTCCCGGGTCGGCCAGGTCCGTCTTGGTCAGGCACAGAATCGGCTTGAGGCCTCCCGCGTACGCGGCGATCAGCGTGCGCTCGACCAGACCGGTGCGCGGCGGCGGGTCGGCCAGTGCCACCACGATCAGCAGCTGATCGGCGTTGGCGACCACCACCCGCTCGGTGGGGTCGGTGTCATCGGCGGTGCGCCGCAACACCGTTCGCCGCGGCCCGCGACGGACGATGCGAGCCAGGGTGTCGGGGCGGCCGGACAGGTCGCCGACCACGTCGACACGATCGCCCACCACGATCGGGGTGCGGCCCAGCTCACGGGCGCGCATCGCGGTGACCTGATCGGGGGAGTCATCGAGTACGCATCCCCAGCGGCCCCGGTCGACACTGACCACCATCGCCGATCGCGCGTCGGCATGCTCGGGACGGATCTTGGTGCGCGGCCGCGAGCCACGCCCGGAACGGACCTTGACGTCGGATTCGTCGTAGTCGCCGGTGTTGATTCGGCGGTCCAACTTCGCCTCTCCTCCGTCGAGCCTCGTTAACCGCCGGCTTTCAAGCGCCGGACCCCGAAGCTGCCAGCATCTCGGCCCACATCCGGGGGAAGGCGGGCAGGGTCTTGGCGGTGGTCTCGATGTCGTCCACCTCGACGCCGGGGACCCGCAGCCCGATGATCGCCCCGGCGGTGGCCATCCGGTGATCGGCATAGGAGTACCAGGTGCCGCCGTGCAGCGGGGCCGCGGTGATCACCAGGCCGTCGGGGGTCTCGACGGCCTGGCCGCCGAGCCGGTTGATCTCGGTGGTCAGCGCCGCCAGCCGGTCGGTCTCGTGGCCGCGCAGATGCGCGATCCCGCGCAGCTGCGACACCGATCCCGGTTCGGCCAGTGCCGCCAGCGCCGCCACCGTCGGGGCGAGTTCACCCACCGCACGCAGATCCACGTCGAACCCGGGATAGGCCGACGGTCCGGCGACCTCGAGACCGGAGGAGGTCAGGCGCACCGTGGCTCCGGTCCTGCCGAAGATGTCGGTGATGGCCTCGCCCGGCTGCACCCCGGCCGCCGGCCACCCCTGCACGCGCACGGTGCCGCCGGTGACCACCGCCGCAGCCAGGAACGGGGTGGCGTTCGACAGGTCCGGTTCGATCTCCCAGTGCCGGGCCGCCGCCGGCCCGGGCAGCACCTGCCAGCGGTTGGCGGTGCTGTCGTCGACGCCGACTCCGGCCTGGCGCAGCATCGCCACCGTCATCGCAATGTGCGGCGCCGACGGCAGCGATGCACCGGTGTGCACCACGGTCAGCCCGGCGTCGAACGCCGCGGCGGTCAGCAGCAGTCCGGAGACGAACTGCGATGACGACGAGGCATCGATCTCCACGGTGCCGCCGGCGACCGCGCCGGCGCCGTGGATCGTGAACGGCAGGCCCTGCCCGTCGACGGCGATGCCCAGGTTGCGCATCGCGTCCAGCAGGGGCGTCATCGGCCGGGTCCGGGCCTGCTCGTCGCCGTCGAAGGTGACGGCGCCGCTGCCCAGCGCGGCCAGCGGCGGAACGAACCGCAGCACGGTGCCGGCCAGCCCGCAGTTCAATCGAGTGTCGGGCTCCGGGTCGAGGCGACCGCTGACCGTGACCTGGTGAGCCAATGCCTCGATCCGTAGGCCCAGCGCCCGCAACGCGTCGAGCATCAGGTCGGTGTCGCGGCTGCGCAGCGCTCCCGACAATGTCGAGACCCCGCCGCCGCGGGCGGCCGCCAGCGCTGCCAATACCAGTGCCCGGTTGGTCTGGGACTTCGATCCCGGTACCGCGACCGAGGCGTCGACGGGCGTGGTGGTGGTCGGCGCCGGCCAAGTCGTCACGGGTTTCATCCTGCCAGCGCCGGTGCTCACAGCAACCCCTAGGTTCTTTGCCGGTTGGCCGCTTTGCGTCACCCAACCGTTTACCTGGGGTGTTTACCATCGCTGGCATGGCTCTTGCGGCGGGCTCAGTTTTTGCTGAGTACACCATCCTCAAACTTCTCGGTGCGGGCGCGATGGGAAAGGTCTACCTCGCGCAGCACCCTCGGCTGCCTCGCCTGGAAGCGGTGAAGGTGCTGCGCCGTTCGCTGAGCGCCGACGAGGAGTATGAGGAGCGGTTCCGGCGCGAGGCCGAGGCCGCCTCGGTCCTGGTGCACCCCAACATCGTGGGGGTCTACGACCGCGGCGAGTACCGCGGTCGGCTGTGGATCGCGATGGAATTCGTTGACGGCGAGACACTCGGCGAGCTGATCTGCCGCCGATTCCCGGCCGGCATGCCCGCCGAGATCGCGCTCCCGATCCTGGCCAACATCGCCGACGCGCTCGACTACGCGCACCGCCAGGGGGTGGTGCACCGCGACGTCAAGCCCAGCAACATCCTGGTGCCGCTTCCCGAAGAGGGCAGCGAGGACGACCTGACGGCGGTGCTGGCCGACTTCGGCATCGCGCGGCAGCTCAGCGGCCCCACCGGGCTGACCGCGAGCAATCTGGCGATCGGCACCATCGCCTACGCCGCCCCCGAGCAGCTGATGGGCTCCGAAGGCCTCGAGCGCGCCGACCAGTACTCGCTGGCGGCCACCGCATTCCATGTGCTGACCGGCGTTCCGCCGTTCCAGCACGAGAACCCGGTAACCGTGATCAGCCATCATCTGAACACCCCACCGCCTCTGCTCAGCGATCGGCGCCCGGATCTGGAGGCGTTCGACGACGTGATGGCGGCGGCGCTGGCCAAGGATCCCGCCGAACGGTTCCGGACCTGCTCGGAATTCGTGACGGCGCTCTCGGAGCAACTCGGCCACCCGGATGCCGACGAGCCATCGGATGCGGCCAGCACGATGGTGCGCGGTATTCCGCGCCAGGCGTTTCCCGAGCCCCCGCCGAGCCGCCTGGCCCCGTTGGCCCAGCCGGCGATTCTGATACCGGTCGGCATTGTGGCGGTGGGCATTGTTGCCGCGATCGTCCCGCATCTGCTGGGCAGGATCCCGGCCGAAAACGCCTCTGCCGCAGTGACGGCGCCCGCCGCCGTGGTGGCCACGCCGATCGCGGCTCCGGAGTTCGACGGAACCTATCGGGTGGACGCAAACCGGGCTGGGGAGAAGTACAACGGCGTGCCCAATCCCCACCCGCCCAACGTCAGCACCTGGTGGGCCGTGAAGTCGACGTGCGACAGCACCGAGTGCACCGCCACCGCGACCATGCTCGACATCAAGGATCACCACAAGGCGGTGAAGCTGCCCGACGGCGGCTCGGACATGACTCTGGAGTACCGCGACGGTGCCTGGCATTCTCGGCCGCAGAAGCTCGATGCCGCCTGCGTGAGCGCCAGCGGTCAGCCGGGCACCCAGACCACCCTGCAGGAGTTGACGCTGGAGCCGACCATCCCCGGTGTCATGCACGGCGCGATGGTCGCCACGGTCGAGACCAACGAGTGCGGCCAGCGCGGTGCCCAGGTCTGGGTTCCGGTGGTGGTCAGTCGCTTCGGCGACATACCGGCGGGCATCGATCCGTCGGTCGATGCCGCCAAACCGATCAAGCCGGTCAAGCCGGCCTGAGTAGGTGACTCTTTAGGCATTGGGCCTATGTTACTTTCGGAAAATTCAAAGTTGCCCGAAAGTTTTGGAGCGCAAAGCCATGCCATCCCCCCGTAGTGCCTGCTCGACTATCGGTGCGGTCATGGTCGGTCTGATCGGTGTCGCGCCGGTGGCCCAGCCCGATGCTTCGGCGGGCGCGGTCTCGCGGGCCTTCACCACGGCGTCTTCGCTGGGCGGCGGCACGGCGTTCATCATCGGTGGCAGCAGCCTGGCCACCCCCGGTCCGTCCTATGTGGAGGCGGTCAAAGACCTGTACCTGGCGCCGCACGGCTTCACCGGCACCACGCAGGCGGTGACCACCCCCGAACAGCTCTACCCGTTCCTGGGCCCGTTCGGCGGAAAGCTCGACGATTCGCTCGCACAGGGCCGGCAGAACCTCTTCGACGCGATCATGGCGCCGTACCACAATGGCGAACTCAGTGCCGAGAACCCCGCGGTGGTGTTCGGCTGGTCGCAGGGCGCCATCGTCGAGACGCTGCTGCAGTATCAGCTCGCCGATGCCGGAGTGCCCAGTGACAACGTGCATTTCGTGATGGTCGGTGATGTCAGTGCGCCCAACGGCGGGATGCTTGAGCGGTTCAACCTGCCGGACGACTCGCAGCCCACCCTGCCCAGCCTGGGTATCACGTTCAGCGGCGCCGGGGCGTCGGATCTGTACCCGGCCGAGATCTACACCCGGGAGTACGACGGGTTCGCCGACTTCCCGCAGTACCCGCTGAACTTCTTGTCGGTGCTCAACGCGATCATGGGAATCGCCTTCCAGCACACCACTTATCTGGGGCTGACATCCGAGCAGATCGCCGATGCGGTGCTGTTGCCGACCGCCGGTGATTCGCTGACCGACTACTACATGATTCCGGCCGGCGGGCTGCCGCTGCTGTATCCGTTGTTGTTCTTCGGCAATGGGGGACAGGCGCTCTACGATCTGCTTGAACCGGTCACCAGGATCCTGGTGAATCTGGGTTACGGCAACATCGAGCACGGCTGGAGCCAGGGCCCCGCCGACGTGGCGACGCCGCTGGGGTTCATGCCGGACTCGGCGACCATGACCGCACTCCTGCAGCAACTTCCCGACGCGTTGAACAATGGTGTGCAGCAAGGCATTACGGCATTCGTCAACGACATCTTCCACCCCAGCGACACCCCACCGGCATTCTTGACCGAGTTGGAGAGTTCCATCAACGCGATCTCGGACACTCAGCTGGCTCAGTTCTTCTCCTACTTCCCCACGGAGCAGGATCTCTTCGGCACGTTCCCGCCGCACACCGGTATCCCTTTCCTGGACGTGGGCACAGCACTGCTGTTCAATCTGCCGCAGGTCAACTACGACATCTTCAGCTCAGAACTGGCCGGCGGCAACATCTTCGACGCCATCGGCACCATGCTGGCCTTCGACGCCGGGATCCTGCCGCTGGCCCTGCTGGGCGCAGTGATCTGACTCGGGGCTGCTACCCGGCGCTGGGCGGCCGGTTCATCACCCGGTGGCGGTAGCCGTAGCGGGGCACGAACCGCATACCGCTGGCCCCGGCGGCTGCACTGGCCCCGGGCAGACCGGCCATTCCTGCCATGCCGGCCATTCCGGCCCGCGGCGTCACGCCGGCTTCCGAGGCGGCTGTCGCTGCGATCCGGCTGGACACCAGGGTGGCCGCGGACGGATTGGCCGAAGCAGGCGTGACGGGCCAGCTCTGCGGCACCGACAAGGCGCCGATCTTGATGCCCTTGCTCAGGGCCGCCGACGGCGTAGCGGCCCCGAAACCCGGCGTCTGGACAGCTGCGGTGCCCACCTTCGCGGCCTCGGCGACCGGCGCCAACGTTGCCAGGAAGGCCTTGGAGTCGGCTATGGCCGGGCCGGACACCTCCCAGCCGTTGAGTCCCTGGCCGACGCTGTCGCTGATCCGGAAGACCCCCATGGCCGAGTTGGCTAGGCGGGTGTAGGTCGTCAGCTGATTGACCCACTGTTGCATGACGGCCGTGGTAGGTGGCACGGTGCTGCCCCCCGGCGCGACCGGCGACCCGGTTGCGGCGCCCGCCTGCGTGAGCGACTGCGCCGTGGTCAGCGATTGCGATGCCGCGGAGTTGCCGATGGCCTGGGTGGTTGCGGTGGCCTGCCCGGCGGGCCCAGCCGGATTGGTGGTCTGCGGCGGCGAGGTGAACTCCGACAGTTGAGTTGCCGCCGCGGAACCACCCGCATAGGCATACATCGCGGTGGCGTCCTGTGCCCACATCGCCGCGTAGTGGGCCTCGGTCGCCGCGATGGCCGGGGTGTTCTGGCCGAAGAAGTTGGTGGCGATCAGGGCCATCAGCTGCATCCGGTTGGCCAGCACCACCGGGGGCGGAACGGTCATCGCGAACGCGGCCTCGAACGCGGCCGCGGCGGCCTTGGCCTGGCTGGCTGCCAGTTCGGCCTGCGCGGCGGTGGTTTTGAACCAGGTGGTGAACGGCAGCGCCGCGGCCGCCATGGCGGTGGCCGACGGCCCGCGCCACGGACCGCTGGTCAGATCCGCGATCGTCATGTCCACCGCCGCAGCGGTCACGCTCAGTTCCTGGGCCAACACGTCCCAGGCTCCCGCAGCTGCCAACAGTGGGCCGGAACCCGCGCCCGTGTACATGCGCGTGGAATTGATCTCCGGTGGCAGTGCCCCGTAGTCGATCACTTGGCCCCTTGGTGCTATCCGCCGAAGGGCCGACGAGGCATGACCGTCAACGCGGTGCCGTAACGCGGCCCGCCGAACCCGCGGAAACCGGCGCCGGCCGCGCCAGCGGCGGGAACTCCGGGCATTCCGGCCATACCGGGCATGCCCGCCGGCGGCGCCATCGGGGTGGTGCCGAGGATTCCGGCGGCCGACGGGACCGTGGCGGCCGGACCGACCGGAACCCACGAGCCGCCGGAGACCGGGCCCAACGTGGACGCCGCCGGCATCGGTGGGACCCAACTCGTCGGAACCGAAAGTCCGCCGATCGCGCCGGCGCCGCCCAGGTTCGCCGCGGCACCCGCGGCACCCGAGGCAGCGCTCGCGGCGCCGCTCGCAGCGCCGCTCGCGGCACTGGAGGCGCCCTTCATGGCGTCGGCCCCCAACTTCTGCAGGCCGAGCACACCGCTGACACCACGCCAGACCGCACAGATGTTGTTCGACTGCAGGTTCGACCCGGTCACCAGCTGGGTCATCAGCTGGTTGCTCAGGTTGTAGTTCGGGTCGTTGAGGATGTCCTGCGCCGGGTTGCCAGTGCTCTCGGCCGAATTGGCGGTCAGCGAGCTGAACAGGTTCTGCAGCGTGCTGGACGCCTTGGTGGCCGAGGCTCCGCTGGTCGCCTGGGCTACCGCGGCGCCGGTGGAGTCGCCCGGGTTGGTCGGGTTCGGCGGCGTGGTGAAGTCGCTCAGCTTGCTGGCCGCCGCGGACTGGGCGTGGTAGCCGTACATCGCGAGGGTGTCCTGCGCCCACATCTCGCCGTGCTCAGCCTCGGTGGCCGCGATCGACGGGGTGTTCTGCCCGAGGATGTTCGTGGACACCAGCTGCTGGAGCAGCTGACGGTTGGCGGTCACCGCCGTCGGCGGCACGATCGTGGCGCGTGCCGTCTCGTAGGCGCCCGCGGCGGCCCGGCCCTGGCCGGCGGCCTGCTCGGCCTGCGCGGCGGTCAGCTCCATCCAGGCCACATACGGTGCCGCGGCGGTCGCCATCGTCGCCGACGCCGACCCCAACCACTCCTCGGTGGTGAGTTGGCTGATGACCGCACGGTAGGACGCCGCAACGGATTTCAGCTCGGCGGCCAGTGCGCTCCAGGCCGAGGATGCCACCGTCATCGGTTCCGAGCCGGGGCCGGAGTAGATCTTGGTGGAGGTCACCTCGGGCGGTGAACTCAAGTAGTCCATCGTCGTGTCCTAACCGGCCGCGGCTGCGTTGGCAGCCTCAGTGGCGGCGTACGCGTTGGCGCCGTTGCTCAGCGCGTTCACGAACATCTCGTGCACGGCTGCGGCCTGGGCACTGACCATCTGGTAGGCCTGGGCGTGTGCGGCGAACTGCGCCGCCGTCAGTGCCGAGACCTCGTCTGCGGCGGCGGGGATGACGCCGGTGGTGGGTGCGGCTGCTGCTGCGCTGTGGGCTGCCATCGACGAACCGATGGTCCGCAGGCTGGCGACGGCCGCCATCAGGGCTTCGGGCTGTGTCGTTACGAACGACATGACGCTCCTCGTACAGTCCTCGACGTTGTGGGCTTCCCACCGGGAGGCGGGTCGCACTGCGCTTTGGGCGCACCACCGACGCTAGGCGATCTGAACGCCACGTCCCAGCCACGAAGGGGCCTTTTCGGAGAGTGTCAGCAGTTGTTCACCGACCGTTCGGAACCGCATCCGGATCATTCACCGAAACACCCCTGGCCGTTCAGTTCTCATCACCGCGAGTTCATCTTTCGTTCATCGAGCCAGCCAGCAGCCGGAGCGTGGATTCACGCTCCGGAGCGGTTGCCGGATCGCTGCCCCGCCGGGTCGAGGCGACCGGGTTGAGCATCACCTCGTCGACCTCGAAGCGGGCCGCCAACTCTCGCAGCTGCGCCATCGCCTCGGCCGGCGTAGCCACCACGGCGCGTTCCAGTTCGGCCTGGGCGATCTGGCTCTGCTGTGCGGTCAGTGAGGTGTGCCCGGCGTCGTCGGCCAGGTCCAGCCTGCCCGCCGGAGCGCCGTCGACGGCCTGGGCTTGCAATTGCAGGTGGGGGAGAGCCAAAGTCATTGCTTCCGAACGGGTTTCGGCGACAACCGTGTTGACGGTCACAATGCACACCGGTTCGTGTGCCGTCTCACTCGGCACGAACTGCGACCGGTAGAGCGCGAGTGCCTCGGCGGTGTGCTGACCGAACAGATGGTGGCCGAACACGTACGGCAGACCCTTGGCCGCGGCCACTTGCGCCGAGTACAACGAAGAGCCCAACACGAACACCCGCGGCGTCGTCAGCGCCCGCGGCGTCGAGCGCAGGACGTACTGGCGGTCGGGCAGTTGAACCGACACCCCGGCGGGGCCCAGCAGGCCGATCACGTCGTCGAGATGGTCTGGGAACGCATCGATATCACGATCGCTGCGACCGACCGGTCCGCGCAGCACCATCGACGTCACCGGGTCGGCTCCGGCGGCCCGGCCGATGCCCAGATCGACGCGGCCCGGGTAGGCCGCCTCCAGCAGCGCGAACTGCTCGGCCACCGCCAGTGGTGCGTGGTTGGGCAGCATCACCCCGCCTGAGCCGATCCGCAGCCGCGAAGTGGCCGCGCCGATCATCGCGATCAGAACGGCCGGGCTGGTCGCGGCCACCGACGCCACGTTGTGATGCTCGGCGACCCAGTACCGGGTGTAGCCCAAATCGTCGGCCAGGGCCGCCAGGCGCATCGACGCGGCCAGCGCGTCCGCGCTGGACTGGTCGGTGCGTACCGGTGCGAGGTCGAGCACTGAGAGGCGCACAGCGGCGATCTTGCCATCGCGGGCGGGCCGTCGCCGGGCGTACACCGGGTGTTCGGATTTCGTTAACCGGAATCGCGCACAGTGGGACGCGATGAGCACCGACACCGTCCCGGGGGCCCCGCCGCCCGAGCCGTGGGATATCGGCCGTCCACAGCCGGCGGTACAGCAGCTGGTGGCCTACGGCGCGCTGCGCGGAGAGGTGCTCGATCCCGGAACCGGCTCCGGTCACCACGCGATTCACTATGCCGCCCACGGCTATTCGACGACCGGAATCGATCTTTCGCCAGCCGCGATCACACAAGCGCAACACAATGCCGCGCACGCGGGTGTCACGGTGAACTTCCAGGTCGCCGATGCCGTCGAGCTTGCCGGATTCGACGGCCGTTTCGACACCGTCGTCGACAGCGCCTTCTATCACCTGTTCCAGGACGACGAGGAGACCCAACTGCGCTATGCGCGCAATCTGCATCGGGCCACCAAACCCCAGGCGCGGTTGTTCATGTTCGAAGCCGGACGGCACAACATCAACGGCTGGCAGTTGGATGGCCCCGATCCCGAGCGATTCGGCCCGCTGCTCGCCGAGGCGGGGTGGCGGATCGACCACATCGGAACCACCGCCTATCAGGGCAGCTTCGACCCCAACTCGTTCACCGAGATGATCTCGGTGATGGAGGCGCTGGGACGCGAGGACCTGCTCGACGGCGTTCGTGCGCTGCAGCAGAGGTATCAGATCCTGCAACCGCTGCTGGTGGACAACGTGATCCACATGCCGTTCTGGGCGGTGGCCGCCACCCGGGTCGGATAGCCGGCCGCATTTTCTTACTGATCTCTCAATTTTCGGGGCCGGATCTGGGCCCGTTTCTGTCGGTCGGTCGCACTAGTGTTCGATATGTGGGTAGGGATGCGATGGCGGATCGGGAGCGGATCGGTGCTGCTCTGAACGCGATCGAGGCCGGCCACGCGGTGTTGGAGGACTGCTGCTTCGACGCGTTGAGTGCGCAGGAGTTGATGGAGGTGCTGGCCCGCCGGGAGGCGGTGGCGTGGCGGGCGCCGGTGGTCGATCACCAGATCCTGGCGCGGCTGGCCATCGAGGATGTGTCGGGGCTGTTGGGGGCCGCCTCGCTGCCCAAGGCCTTGCGTGAGCGGCTGCGGATCAGTGCTGCGGTGGCGCGGCGGCGGGTCGCCGAGGCCGCCGATCTGGGTCCGCGCACCGCAGTCTCCGGGGAACCCCTGGCGCCGGTGCTACCGGAGCTGGCGGCCGCGCAGGCCGGCGGTCGGGTGGGTCCCGAGCATGTGGTGATCGCCCGCAAGACCATGGCCAAGATCCCGGCGGCGGTGCCTGCCGCCGATCGGGAGCGCGCCGAAGCCGACCTGGCGGTGTTGGCCGGACAGTTCGACCCGGAAACCTTCCAACAGTTGGCTGATCGTCTGCTGATGCTGCTGAATCAGGATGGGCAGTTCAGCGACGCCGAACGCCAGGCCCACCGCAGCCTGCGCCTGGGCCGCCAAGGCACGGATGGGATGAGCACCCTGTCAGGCAAGATCACCCCGGAGCTGCGGGCCACCCTGGAACCGATCCTGGCGAAACTGGCCGCACCCGGGATGTGCAACTCCGCTGATGAGCACCCCTGTGTCAGTGGGACACCCACCGCCGAGCAGATCGAGCGTGATGACCGCCGGCCCGATCAGCGGGCGCATGATGCGTTGCTGGCCGCGGCGCGGGCGGTGCTGGCGTGTGGGGATCTCGGCCAGCTCAACGGGCTGCCGGTCACCGTGATCGTCTCCACCACTCTGGCCGAGTTGCAGGCCGCCACCGGCAAGGCCCATACCGCCGGTGGCTCCCTGCTGCCGATGGGTGACCTACTGCGGATGGCTTCGCATGCCCACCACTACCTGAGCATCTTCGACGGGAAAGGCCGGGCCCTGTGGCTGGGGCGGACCAAACGCCTGGCCACCGGCGATCAGCGCATCGTGCTGCACGCCCGCGACCGCGGCTGCACCTGCCCGGGCTGCACAGTCCCGGGATATCTGACCCAGGCCCATCACATGCACGAATGGGGCGACAACGGCCACACCGACATCGACGAGCTGACCCTGGCATGTGCTCCGGACAATCGGATGGCCACCGAACAAGGCTGGACTACCCAACTGGGCGAGACCGGCCGCGTCGAATGGTTCCCACCACCGGCACTCGATCGCGGCCAACCCCGCACCAACCCCTACCACTTCATCGAAACCATCATCGATACCCCGCTCCGGCGACCGCGCGATACCGAACAGCCGCCGCCGAATGACCCCGAGCCGGACTGGCCCGAACAATGGCCCGACGACGAATCCTGGCCGGATGGCCCCCAGCCCGGTGACTTCGACTATGACGCCGCCCTCGAAGACCTCAGACGCGACTACGACCTCACCAACCTTGAGGAGCTCGCCGCACGACACTTCCCGTAGGTGAGACGAGTTCCGGGTTCATAGCTGCGGCTGTCACCATGAAGGAATGTGCGGGCGCTTCGCGGTAACCACCGACCCGGCGTTGCTGGCCGAGGAGATCGATGCGATCAACGAGGTGCCGGCCGACCAATCGCCGCTGAGCTATAACGTCGCCCCGACTGACAGCGTCGCGACCGTGGTCAGCCGGCACGCACACCCCGATGATGAACCCAGCCGCCGGATTCGGCTGATGCGGTGGGGGCTGGTGCCGCCGTGGACCAAGCCGGGCCCGGACGGCGCACCCGCAAAAGGTGGGCCGCTGCTGATCAACGCCCGCGCCGACAAGGTCACCACCTCGCCGGCGTACCGCTCGGCCGCCGAGCATCGGCGCTGCCTGGTGCCGATGGACGGCTACTACGAGTGGCGACCCGCCAATGCGGAGTCACCCAAGACCCCGTTCTACTTCCACCGCGACGGCGCGATGCTGTTCGCAGCCGGGCTGTGGTCGGTGTGGCGGCCGGACCGGCGATTCGACCCGCTGCTCAGCGTCACCATCATCACCACCGAAGCGGTCGGGGAGCTCGCCACGATTCACCACCGGATGCCGTTGTTGCTGCCCGAAAACCGTTGGGACCGTTGGCTGGACCCCGACGCCCCGGCCGACACCGCATTACTGGCCGGCCCGCCGGACGTCACCGGAATCGAACTGCGTCAGGTCTCCACGCTGGTCAACAGTGTGCGCAACAACTCACCCGAGCTGATCGCGGCGGCTCCGTCGCAGCCCGAGCAGGCAACGCTGCTCTAACGCCCGACCAGACTGCGTCGCTCGGCGATGTACTCCTCGTCGGTGAGAATGCCGGCGTGGTGCAGTTCTGCCAGCTCGCGCAGCTCGATGTCGGCGCCCATCAGCATGCCGAAAACCGACTCCGCCGGCATCTCCGGCAGTGCCCCGGGCAGCTCTGGGGCCCCACGCTTGGCCGGTGGCGCAGTGATGCCTTTTGCCGTTGCGGGACGGGCCCGGCCGCTCGCCCGGCCTGCCAGGCCGGCCGCAGCGATCCCCACCGCCGGAATCACCGCCCCGCCGGCCGCCGCGGCGGGAACGGCGGACGCACCGCCGGAGGCGGCACTGGCCGCCAACGACATTCCGACCTGCGCGGCCATCTCCGGCGCCGCGGAAGCCCAGGCCAGCGGCACCGACAGCCCGCTGATGGAGGTCGCCGAGGCAAACTCGGCCGTCATCGGCAACGCCCCGGCCATCGCCGCCCGCAGCAGCGACTGGCCCACCTCGGCGGCGCCCATCGCATCGATCAGGAACGTGCCGAGCGCATCGATGCCGAACGTCCCAGCCGAGTCGACGACCAGTTCGACGCCGGCGATGGCCAGTTCGACCGCCGGTGTGCCGATCTCGGCAGCGCCGGCGCCGACGGCCTCCGCCAAACTCGTTGAGCCGGCCAGAGCCTGGGTGATCGCGGTGATGCCGTCGGAGCCCTGGCCCTCGACGGCGGTCGCGGCCGCCTGTCCCACCGCACCGGCCTGCGCGCCGGCGCCGGCCGGATCGGTGGTGCGCGGCGGCGCGGCGAACGGGGTGAGCCTGGTGGCGCTCGCAGCGCCGGCCGCGTAGCCGAACATGGCCGTGGCATCCTGCGCCCACATCCGGGCGTAGTCGGCTTCGGCGGCGGCGATCGCCGGTGCGTTCTGGCCGAGGAAGTTCGTCGCGACCAGGGTCATCAGCAGGGTGCGGTTTGCGGCGATCACCGGCGGCGGCACGGTCATGGAAAACGCCGTCTCGTAGGCGGTGGCGGCGGCCCTGGCCTGCAGCGCGGTTTCCTCGGCCTGGACTGCGGCGGCGCGCATCCACTGGGCATACGGCGCCGCCGCGGCGGCCATCGTCTGGGCGCTGGGACCTGTCCAGCTGGTGCACAGCTCGGCGAGTATCGATTCGTAGGCCAGGCCGGCGGAGTTCAGCTCGGCGCCGAGGGCGTCCCAGCACGAGGCGGCGGCCAGCATCGGGCCCGCGCCCGCGCCGGTATACATCCGGCCCGAGTTGACCTCCGGCGGCAAAAATGCGAAATCCATGGTGCTACCGCCCCAGCAGGCGCCGCTTCTCCTGGGTGAACTCCTCTTCGGTCAGAATCCCGGCATCCCGCAGGTCGGCCAGTTCCCGCAGTTCACCGGCGATCCGGGTGATCGGGCCGGTCAACGGCCGGGACTCCGGCTGCTTCGGCACGTCGGGACTCTTCGGCATCGGTCGGGGTCTCTTCGGGGCCTTGGCCGCCGAGGCCCCGGCTGCCTTCGGCGCCGTGCCGGCGCCGCGGGCCCGGCCGACTCCGGCGGTGGCCCGGCCGGCCAACCCGGCGGCGCCCATCGCGGCCAGCGGCAGCGCGGTGGCACTGGCCGCCACAGCGGGAAGGGCGCCTTCGGCAGCGGTCGGCAGCGCACCGCCGATCTGCTGGATCACGGTCGGGCTGGCGCTCGCCCAGGTCTGCGGCACCGACAGGCCGCTGAGCGTGGCGGCTTCACCCATCTCGGCTGCCACCGGACTGACCGCACTGGCCAGGGCCATCTCGGGTAGCAGTTCGCTCTCGATCTCGCCGACGCCGATCAGGTCGATGCCGAAGGTGCCGGCCGCATCGATGCCGAACGTGCCGGCCGAGTCGATGACGAAGGTGCCGAACAGGCTGGAAGCCAGCGCCGCATAGGAAGCGGCCAGACCGGGCTCCAGGGCCGCCGCCGAGCCGATCGAACCGGTCAGCGACGCATTCGAACCGGCCGCCGCCGAGCCCGGCGCGCTGAGCCCCTGCAAAACCTGGCTGATTGTCGACGTCACGTTGGTGGCCTGGCTACCGGCCGCGCCGGCGGTCGCCTGGCCCACCGCACCGGACTGGTTCGCAGCCCCGGCGGGGTTGGTGGTGCGCGGTGGTTGGGTGAGCGGGGCGAGGCGTGTCGCGGCGGCGGAGCCGGCGGCGTAGCCGTACATTGCCGAGGCGTCCTGCGCCCACATCTCGTAGTACGCGGCGTTGGTGGCGGCGATGGCGGCGGCGTTCTGGCCCAGGTAGTTGGTGGCCACCAACGTCATCAGCTGGGAGCGATTGGCGGTGACGACCTGCGGCGGAACGGTCGTGGAGAACGCCGAGCCATAGGCGGCGGCGGCGGTCCTGGCCTGCGAGGCGGTCTGTTCGGCCTGGGCCGCGGTGGCATGCATCCATTGGGCGTAGGGCGCGGCGGCAGCGGCCATTGCGGCGGCGCTCGGCCCGGCCCAACCGCCGGACAGCTCATCGATCACCGAGTCATAGGCCAGCGCGGCGGTGTTCAGTTCGGCGGCCAGTGCGCTCCACGCGGTGGCGGCGGCCAGCAGGGGTTCGGCACCGGCACCGGCGTGCATTCGGCTCGAGTTGATCTCGGGTGGAAGCGCAGCGAAATCCATTGCTAGACGGCCCGGTAGATGGCAGGCATGAGGAACCCTCCGAAGTCGGTTGCGGTGACGGTAGAACCTGAACTTGAAGTGAACCTGAAGACCGGTGTGACCTCCCGGTTCGGGCGTGATGGTGTTATCAATGGACCATGGCCGAATCCCGGTCCACCGAACGTCGCGGTGGCAGTTCCTTCAGCGTGGGAACCCCCCGGGTGCTGGTGGTGGAGGACTCCGAGACCATCCGCGAAATGGTGAGCGAGGCACTTTCGGATGCCGGCTACCTCACTGAGTCCCGGCCTGACGGTGACGGGCTGGAGCAGGCGCTGGACGGATTCCGGCCGGACCTGGTGGTGCTCGACGTGATGCTGCCCGGCCGCGATGGGTTCGCGTTGATGGAGGCCATTTTGAGCTGGGGGGAGGTGGGCGTGGTGCTGCTGACCGCCCGCGACGGCCTGCCCGACCGGTTGCGGGGGCTCGACGGCGGGGCAGACGACTATGTCGTCAAACCGTTCGAGCTCGCCGAACTGGTGTCGCGCGTCGGGGCGGTGCTGCGTCGGCGGGGCCGGATGCCGGCCGCCGTGCAGTTGGGCGACCTGATGGTCGACGTCGACGCCGGGGTCGCGTCGCGCGCCGGATCTCCGTTGGGTCTGACCGCCACCGAATTGCGGCTGCTGGTCTATCTCGTGGAGCAGCGGGGACGGATCGTCAGCACCGCGCAGATGCTCAACGCGGTGTGGGGGTATGAGGCCAATGACCCCAACCTGGTTCAGGTCCACATCAGCGGGCTGCGGCAGAAGCTCGAGGCGCACGGGCCACGGATTCTGCACACCGTGCGCGGTATCGGGTACCGCATCCAGCTCCAACAGGGCGCATGAGCGCCCGCACCGCGACACCGTCGCTGCGGCGCAGGCTGACCGTCACGGTGCTCGCCCTGCTCGCACTGCTGATGCTGACCATGGGGCTGGTGATCAACACCACCTTGACCACGGTGTCGGATCGCAGTCTGCACGAACGGCTTTCGGCGGCCACCGCCCGTGCCGACAGCCTGGCGGCGCGGGGGGCGACCGCTGAACAGCTGGCCGAGGAGCTCAACGGCGGTATCGTGGGAGCGCTGGTGGTCACCGCCGACGGGACCAGCTACGGCGATCCGGCCATCGAGCCCGACGCGACCACCGGATCGCGCATCGCGCCGCCGCCGCTGGAACCCGAAGAGACCGCCACGGTGCTGGTGCACCCGTTACCCGACGGTGCCCGGGTGATCCTGGTCGCCGACAGCACCGAATCCCGTGAGACGCTGCGCCGCTTGCGCCGATTGATGCTCGAGGCCGGGCTGGGGACCTTGGTGATCGCGGCGATGATGCTGGCCGGAGTGAGCCGGACCATGCTCGCGCCGCTGGACCGGCTCACCGACCTGGCCCGCGACATCACCACCGGAGACCGGGGGCGCCGACTGCGTCCCGACCGTCCGAAGACCGAACTCGGTCGCGCGGCAAGCGCTTTCGATGACATGCTCGATGAGCTGGAGGATTCCGAGGAGCGTGCTCGCAGCGCCGCCGAGAAGGCGCAGCGGGCCGAAGCGGCGGTTCGGCGTTTTCTCGCCGACGCCGCCCATGAGTTGCGTACCCCGATCGCAGGAATCCAGGCGGCCGCCGAACAGATCGCCGGCAACGTCGGCCACGCCCTCGGGCCCGACACCGCAGAACCGGAGGTGCTTCGTCAGCACCGCCGCGCCAGCCTCCTGCTCACCGAGGCCCGCCGAGCCACCCGGCTCGTCACCGACATGCTCGAGTTGAGCTACATAGACGCGGGGCTGCCGCTGGAGGTCAGGGACGTCGACCTGATCGGGCTCGTCGACACCCAGCTCGATCGCGCGACTCTGCTGGCCCCGCAGTTGCAGCTGACCCGCTCCGGGCTGGAAACCCTTACCGTGCAGGCGGATCCGACCAGGGTCGCGCAGATCCTGTCCAACCTGCTGGACAACGCGCGCCGCTACACTCCGCCCGGCGGCAGCATCGGCGTCGACGTGCAATGCCGGGCGGGTGCCGCCGAAATCACCGTCACCGACAGCGGAACCGGAATCGCTGCCGAGGATGCCGAGCGCATCTTCGATCGGCTGGTGCGCCTCGACACCGACCGGGGCCGTCAGCGCGGCGGGGCCGGCTTGGGCCTACCGATCGCCCGCGCATTGGCCGGTGCGCACGGTGGCCGGCTCAGCTGTGTCGCCCACGACCGCGGCGCCCGCTTCCTGCTGGTCCTGCCGTTGCGGGCGCAGCAGCCGGGCCCGGGCGATATTTCGGGCTGATCGCCGCGTCGGTGTGATCCGGCCTCAGGCCTGCACGTACCCCGGCGGGTTGACCTCGTCCACCCACAGGTCCACACCGAGCTCGCCGCCGGGTACGCAGTCATAGACCGACAGGTCGGTGACGCCGGACTCCATCAGGACGTCCTCGCACAGCACCGAGTTGCCGGTGTAGGACGTCGCCGGCCGGGTCAGGATCGCGTAGGCGGCGTCGGCATACACCTGCGGGGTGCGGGCACGGGCCATCGCCTCGTCGCCGCCGAGCAGGTTCTGCACCGCGGCGGTGGCGATCAGGGTTCGCGGCCACAGGGTGTTGGAGGCGATCTGATGCTCGCGCAGCTCTTCGGCCATGCCGAGCGCACACAGCGTCATCCCGAACTTGGCCATCATGTAGGCGGTCGGCTTGAGCCACTTGGATTCCAGCCGGATCGGCGGGGACAGCGTCAGGATGTGCGGGTTCTCCCGGCCGATCATGTGGGGGATGCAGGCCTGCGACACCGCGTAGGTACCGCGCACCTCAATGCCGTTCATCAGGTCGAAGCGCTTGAGCGGCACCTCCAGGATCGACCCGAGGTTGATCGCCGAGGCGTTGTTGACGCAGATGTCGATTCCGCCGAAACGCTCGACGGTCGCCGCCACCGCGCCGGCCACCGAATCGCCGTCGCGGATGTCGCCGACGATGGGCAGCGCCTGGCCGCCGGCCTCCTCGATCTCGGCCGCCGCGGTGTAGATGGTGCCATCCAGCTTGGGATGCGGCTCGGCGGTCTTGGCGATCAGCGCGACGTTGGCGCCGTCCGCGGCGGCCCGCTTGGCGATGGCCAGGCCGATACCGCGGCTGGCGCCCGAGATGAACATGGTCTTGCCGGAAAGGGGTGCGGTGTTGGGCATAGCGGTCAGCCTATGCCGAGACTCCCTCGGCTCGCACCGGCCGGTTCGCAAACGCCCGAGATCCGCCGGGAGGAATGACGAATCCAGAGGAATTCATTATGAATGAAATTGTGTCGATATATATCGATTAATTAACAATGATGAATTGCGCAGGGGGTGCACTAATGTCGATATCGCGCTGACTGAACGTCAGGTTATTCGGTGTCTGCCGTCACGACATGAGAGAGGAATGCAACCATGTCGATGGTGCCGTTGGGGCCCGATCCAGTGATCAGCGAGGCGATCGATCAGCCGGGGATGGGACTGGCGCAGTTGGTCGGCACCGTGCTGGTCGGTTACGCGAACCGCCCCGCCGTGGGTCAGCGTGCGGTGCGGTCTGTCGAGCACCCGCAGTCCGGCCGCACCATGCTTGAGCTGCAGCCGCGCTTCGAGACCTGGAGTTACCGGCAGCTGTGGGATCGGGTCCTGGCGGTCACCGCCGCCCTGTCTGGTGATCCGGTGACCCCCGGGGACCGGGTCGCGATCCTGGGCTTCACCAGCGTCGACTACACCACCGTCGACATGGCGCTAATCCTGCTCGACGCGGTCTCGGTTCCGCTGCAGAGCGGCCTTTCGGCGGACCGCCTGCGCCCGGTCATCGGCGAAGCCGCGCCGCGCTTGCTGGCAACGAATATCGACAACCTCCCCGATGCCGTGGAATTGGCTCTGGACGGCGCCGGCCCCGAATGCGTGCTGGTCTTCGATTACCACCCGGACGTCGACGATGAACGCGACGTGTTCGACGCCGCGCGGACCCGGCTGGCCGAGGGCCCGGTCCGGCTGGACACCCTCGCCGACGTCATCGATCGCGGGTGCGCGCTCGGCGAGCAGCCGGTGCCGTGCCGCGATGACGACGACCTGGCCCTGCTGATCTACACCTCCGGGAGCACCGGCGCCCCTAAGGGCGCGATGCTCACCCGGCGCCTGGTCGCCAATTTCTGGCGCACCGCCGCCCGGGCCTGGGGCGAACCCAGCGGTGAGCCGTCGGTCACGCTGAACTTCACCCCGATGAGCCACGTGGTGGGGCGCACGGTGCTCTACGGAACACTGGGCAACGGCGGCACCGCGTACTTCGCCGCCCGCGGTGACCTGTCGACCTTCCTCGATGACCTGGCGCTGGTGCGGCCCACCGAGCTGATGTTCGTCCCGCGGATCTGGGAGATGCTCTTCCAGGAGTTCCAGAGCGAGGTGGACCGGGCCTGCGCCGACGGCGCCGATCGCGCGACCGTGCAGGCAGCGGTCACCGAGCAGTTGCGGACTCAGGTGCTCGGCGGCAGATTCGGTGCCGCATGGGTCACCTCCGCCCCGATCTCCGCGGCGCTGCGGGAGTTTGCCGAATCCGTTCTCGGCATCCCGCTGGTGAACGCCTACGGTTCGACCGAGGCGACGATCGTGCTCTACGACGGGGTGTTCCGCCCCCCGGTCACCGACTACAAACTCATCGACGTGCCGGAACTGGGCTACTTCCACACCGACCGGCCGTATCCGCGCGGTGAGCTGCTGCTCAAAACCGAGAACGTCTTCGCCGGCTACTACCGGCGCCCCGAGGTCACCGCGGAGGTGTTCGACGACGACGGCTACTACCGCACCGGCGACATCATGGCCGAGGTCGGTCCGCGCCACGTCCGGTACCTGGACCGGCGCAACAACGTGCTGAAGCTCTCCCACGGGGAGTTCGTCACGACCTCGCGGCTGGAGGCGGTGTTCGGCACCAGCCCGGTGATCCGGCAGATCTACGTCTACGGCAACAGCACCCGCTCGTATCTGCTGGCGGTCATCGTGCCCACGCCGGAGGCGCTGGCGAGCGTCGGCAACCCCGATGACCTGAAACCGGCGATCAGCGCGTCCCTGCAGGAGGCGGCGGCCGCAGCCGGATTGCAGTCCTATGAGATCCCGCGCGACTTCATCGTGGAGACGACACCGTTCAGCTCGGACAACGGACTACTCACCGGGATCGCCAAGTTGGGGCGGCCGAAACTCAAGCAGCACTACGGCGAACGGCTGGAGCGGCTCTACACCGCGCTCGCCGACGGCCAGGCCGCCGAGTTGCAGACGCTGATCGAATCCGGAAACGCGGCACCGGTGCTGGAGACGATTTCACGTGCCGCGACGGCGGTGCTCGGCGGTGGTGTCGCCGGGCTGTCGCCCGACGCGCACTTCCTCGACCTGGGCGGAGATTCACTGTCGGCGTTGACATTCGCCAATCTGCTGCGCGAGATCTTCGGGGTGCAGGTGCCGGTGGGCGTCATCGTGGCGCCGACTGCGGACCTGCGCGCCCTGGCCGACTACGTCGAGGCGCAGCGGCAGCCGGGTGCCCGGCGACCCACGTTCGCCGACGTGCACGGCGACGGCGCCACCGTGCTGGCTGCCGCCGACCTGACGCTGGAGAAATTCCTTGACCTCGACACGCTTTCGGCGGCAGCCACGCTGCCGCCGACCGCCACGACAGTGCACACGGTGCTGCTGACCGGGGCCACCGGATTCCTCGGGCGCCGGCTGGTGCTGGACTGGCTGCAGCGGCTGTCGGCCACCGGTGGCCGGCTGATCTGCCTGATCCGGGCCACCTCCGACGCCGACGCCCGCCGGCGGCTTGACGCGGTCTTCGCCACCGAACCGCACCTGCTGCACCGCTACACCGAACTGGCCGCCGGCCACCTGGAGGTGATCGCCGGCGACAAGGGCGAGCACCGACTCGGCCTCGACGACGACACCTGGCGGCGGCTGGCCGACACGGTGGACCTGATTGTCGACCCGGCCGCCCTGGTCAACCATGTGCTTCCTTATCGAGAACTGTTCGGGCCCAACGTGGTCGGCACCGCTGAGCTGATCCGGCTGGCGTTGACCGGTACGCGCAAGCCCTACACCTATGTCTCCACGATCAGTGTCGGCGACCAGATCGAGGCGTCGCAGTTCGTCGAGGACATCGACGTGCGGACGGCGAGCCCGCACCGCACCATCGACGACACCTACGCCAACGGCTACGGCAACAGCAAGTGGGCCGGCGAGGTGCTGCTGGCCGAGGCGAACTCCCGGTTCGGGTTGCCGGTGACGGTGTTTCGCTGCGATCTGATCCTGTCCGACACCGAATACCGCGGCCAGCTCAATGTGCCGGACATGTTCACCCGGCTGATCCTGAGTGTGGCTGCCAGCGGCATCGCCCCGGGATCGTTCTATGAACTCGACGCCCACGGAAACCGGCAACGGGCGCACTACGACGGGCTCCCGGTCGGATTCATCGCCGAGGCGATCACCACACTGGGCGCCTCGACGGACGGCGGATTTCTCACCTACCACGTGATGAATCCGCACGATGACGGCATCGGACTCGACGAGTACGTCGACTGGCTTATCGACGCCGGACAGCCGATCAGCCGGGTGGCCGACTACGACCAGTGGTTGCAGCGCTTCGCAACGGCGCTGCGGGCGCTGCCGGACGCCCAGCGCCGGTTCTCGCTGCTACCCCTGCTGCACAGCTACGAGAAGCCACAGGCGCCGGTGTGCGGTTCCGTGGCGTCGACGGCCCGGTTCCGCGCCGCCGTTCGGGCGACGCGGATCGGCGCCGGCGGCGACATTCCGCACGTAACGCCGGCGCTGATTCTCAAGTACGTCACCGACCTGAAATTACTTGGATTGCTTGCTTCGCACGGTCGGTAAAGTCCCCGGACATGGTGCTAGGGGCAAGTCCAAAGGGGTGTTGACCAGGCGGCGCTGAAACCCAGCTCGCACTGAGACCTGGGCGCGCGGACGGGGGCGGTGTCACGTCCAGGATTACGGCCGATGTTGATGACGGGACTCGACGGTTGCGTCCGATCGAGGGATTGGTTTTCAACGCTTTCGCTGCGTGGTCCATTCGAGGGTTCACCCGGGGCTGTCGGCTGGGACGATCCACCGACTTCGTTGACTATGGCGTTATCGTCGGCGATTGCGTTCGGGCTGTTTAGGGCGGGGATGAGCATTAATGCACTGGCGACGCCGGCCAACGCCAGTTGAGTCCGTGTGATTGATTTCATCTGAGTTAACCTATTCATAGAATTATTTTTTGAATTCGACACTTCGTCTACCTAAGTAATTTTAGTGGTGGGGTATGTCGACGCAAACATGATTTCGTGCAGACATATCGCAATCTGTGACCTGCGTCATCGGCCTCAACCGGTCGCCGCGACCGTCCAGGGGCCGGGTCGGGGCGTCGTCGGTGGTGTCCCGCGCCTTCACACCGGTCGTCAATTGATCAAATTTATTTATGAATCACGTTGAATTAGCTCTTGGACAGTTCAAAGTGGACTGCACTACTTTTGCATTCCAGGGTGCTCCAGGACACAGCTGATGCGGCGGGCTGGAGGAACGGGTGCCGAACGGAAGGGATCAGCAAATGTTCGTCACAACCGAGCCGGAACGCGATGGGCTGACTCGCGCCGCCGGCCATTACGAGCTGCAGGAATCTGCGCCGCAGCAGATTCCGTCCAGTTAGCAGATAGACGCTGCGATGGAATACGCGGTGTTGCCGCCGGAGGTGAATTCGGGGCGGATGTATGCCGGGGCGGGTTCGGCGCCGTTGTTGGCGGCTGCGGCGGGGTGGGATCGGTTGGCGGCGGCGTTGACGTCGGCGGCGGGTTCGTATCGGTCGGTGACGGTGAGCCTGACTGATGGGCCGTGGCGGGGTGGTTCGGCGGTGGCGATGGTGGCTGCGGCGCAGCCGTTTTCGGCGTGGTTGGATGCTACGGCTGCGCAGGCTGCGGTGACTGCGGAGCAGGCCAGGGTTGCGGCGGCGGCGTATGAGGCGGCGTTTGCGGCGACGGTGCCGCCGCCGGTGATCGCCGCTAATCGGGCTGCGTTGTCGACGCTGGTGAGTGGCAACGTCTTGGGGCAGAACACTGCTGCGATCGCTGCGAATCAGGCTGATTACGAGCAGATGTGGGCGCAGGATGTGGTCGCGATGCAGACCTATGCGGCCGGTTCGGCGGCGGCGACCCCTGATTCGGGTGCGCTGAGCGCGGCCCCGCAGACCACCAACCCCAACGGCAGTCAGGCCGGCACCGCCGCAGCCGACCCGGGCCCGCTGACCCAGTGGGCCCAGCAGATCGCCTCCGATCCCACCCTCGCGGCGCTGGGTCCGTTCATCGGAAGCGTGACCGCCTGGGAAGACCTCCCCATCGGCGCAGATGGGTTCTCCTTCTGGGAACTGATGTTTCTGACTCCGACCATCGCCGGCGCCGAGACGGCCGCAAAGGCTTTCGGCACGACAGTGATGGCCGGCGGTGCCGGCGTCGGCCTGTCCTCGTCGGTGACCACCGCCGCGCCGGCTCAGGCGCTGGTCGGTGCGTCGGCGCCCACCTCCGCGGCCTCCTACGGATCGGCCATGTCGGCAGGACTGGGCCGGGCGACGCCGGTCGGCGGACTGTCGGTGCCACCGACGTGGGCCACCGCGCCGGAAACGATTCGCCTTGCAGCGAAGGCGCTGCCGGCTGCGGGCGTCGCGGAAGTCGGAGCGGCTGCCCCGGGCGGCATGCTCGGCGGCATACCGCCGGTGGCCGGCATGGTCAACTCCGCAGGTGGCGGCCAGCCGCGACCCGCAGGGCGATCCGGCGCGGGCGGACATCCGGAGCAGGCCAAGCCGGCCGGTGACGCCGCGGGCCGCCCGGCGCGGTCCGGCCAAGCCGCCGGCGATGAGCACACGCCGGATGAGCGTGCGGAACTCGACCAATTGCGTGAACTGCTGGCGGATTTGGCGAAGGAACGCGACGCGCTCGAGCGTTCGGCCGACTCATTGCTCGGAATGGCCGGTCTGCGGCCGACCGCGGGACGGCGATGATCATGACCGGTTTTGCGGTGTTGCCGCCGGAGGTGAATTCGGCGCGGATGTATTCCGGGGCGGGTTCGGCGCCGTTGTTGGCGGCTGCGGCGGGGTGGGATCGGTTGGCGGCGGCGTTGACGTCGGCGGCGGATTCGTATCGGTCGGTGACGGTGAGCCTGACTGATGGGCCGTGGCAGGGTGGTTCGGCGGTGGCGATGTCGGCTGCGGCGCAGCCGTTTTCGGCGTGGTTGGATGCTACGGCTGCGCAGGCTGCGGTGACTGCTGGGCAGGCCAGGGTTGCGGCGGCGGCGTATGAGGCGGCGTTTGCGGCGACGGTGCCGCCGCCGGTGATCGCCGCTAATCGGGCTGCGTTGTCGTCGCTGGTGAGTGGCAACATCCTTGGGCAGAACACTGCTGCGATCGCTGCGAATCAGGCTGATTACGAGCAGATGTGGGCGCAGGATGTGGTCGCGATGCAGACCTATGCGGCCGGTTCGGCGGCGGCGACCCCTGATTCGGGTGCGCTGAGCGCGGCCCCGCAGACCACCAACCCCACCGGCAGTCAGGCCGGCACCGCCGCCCCAGCGGCCGGCACCGCGTCCAACGCACTGGCAGACCTCCTGAACAACGACAACCCGATACAGGATTTCCTCGACAGCGACGCCGTCCAAGCCTTCAATACGCTTTTCCCCGTGCTGGATCCGTTCTACGGCACGCTCGGCTTGTCCATTCCGACCCCGCTGGCCGAGGCGGCACTGAGCGCATCCGGGTTCGCCGCTATCCCCGGAATCTCCGGATTCCAGACATTTCTCGGTGCCACCGGCGCGGTCCCGGTCTTCGCGGCGTCTGCGGTGTCCGAGGGGGGGAAGCAGTTCACCCTGGCGAGCTCACCGGGACCCGCACTCAACGCTTCCGGCGCGGAGAGCGGCCGGGTGTCGGCCGGCATGGGGCGAGCCACAGCGGTCGGTGGGTTTTCCGCACCACCGGCGTGGCCTGCAGCGCCGGCCGGCGCGGTGCGCCTTGCGTCGGCGACCGCGAGTTCGGCGGGTGCGCTCGGCGGTGGGATGGCCGCACCGGGCGGCTGGCTCGGCGGAATCCCGCCGATGGGCGGCATCGCCGGCGCACCGAGCGTCGGCGCCCCGGGCGTACGCACCGACAACGCCACCGTGATTCCACAGCTCGCCAGGGAGGGCGGCGGCGGTGAGCGTGCCCGACAGCAGTCGGCGTTGGGTGCCGAAGACGCGGCGGCTGGGCTCAGTGAACGCGAACTGCGGGAGCTTGAGCAGCTGCGTCGTGCGGTGGCGGAATCGATGGAGCGGCGAGATGCGGCAGCCCGTTCCATCAGAGAGGCGATCCGGTAACGGTCATGTTGGATTACGCAATGCTGCCTCCCGAGGTGAACTCGGGGCGGATGTATGTGGGAGCGGGCTCGGCTCCGATGATGGCGGCGGCGGCGGCCTGGGATCGGTTGGCGACGGCGCTGGGCTCAGCGGCAGCCGCATATCGGACGGTGATATCGGAGCTGGGGGAGAACTCCTGGCGAGGTCCGGCTTCGATCTCGATGGCGGCCGCCGCCATTCCCTACGCGGATTGGATGACAGCGACCGCGACGCAGGCCGAGGCGGTCGCCGGCCAGGCATGGTCAGCGGTCGCCGCCTATGAGGCGGCGTTCGCGGCAACGGTGCCGCCGCCGGCGATCGCCGCCAACCGTACGACGCTGGCCGTGCTGGTGGCGACGAACTTCTTCGGGCAGAACCTGCCGGCGATCGCGGCGAACCAAGCGGAGTACGCCGAGATGTGGGCTCAGGATGCCGCCGCGATGTACAGCTACGGCGGTAACTCGGCGGCTGCCACCCAGCTGACCCCGCTCAGCGCCGCACCGCAGGTCACCAGCCCCACCGCCGCTGGTGGACACGCGGCCGCCGCGCATTCGGTCGCCCAGTCCGCCGCCGCGACAGCGTCCCAATCCATGTCATCGCTGCTGGACTGGGACCCGTTCTCGCCGATAGTCAACGGTCCGCTGGTGAACAACCCGACGATCGCGGGCCTGAACGGCTTCTTCGACGAGGTCGGGGCGCTGCTTCTGCAGAGTGCGCCGCCCGGGCTGCTCGCGTTCGCCGTCGAGACGTTTTTCATCCCGCTCTACCTCACCACCGGCAAGGTGGCGATGCTGGGAACCGGAGCCGCGATGGGAGCGGCGAGCAGCGCCGGCTTGGCCTCGGCGACGACCGAAGGCGTCTCGATCGGCACCCTGGCCGGCGTGCAGCAGCCGCCCGTGTCGGCGGGTGTGGGCAACTCGGTGCCGCTCGGCAAGCTGTCGGTGCCGTCGTCGTGGGCGACGGCGGCGCAGGATGTCCGGCTCGTCGCGGTGGCGACGCCGGTTCCGGGCACACCGGCCCTGGCCGCACCGCCCATGACGTCGCCCGGGATGGTCCCGCCGGTCATGGGCGGACCGGTGGGCGGCATGGTCAACACCCCGCAGAAATCCGACGCCCGCGTGCGGTCCCTATCCAACTTCACCGCGACGCCGCAAGGTCGCGGCACGACCAGTGCCGATGAAGCCGGCTCGAACCGGTGGACGCAGGGCGTCCCGGTGGTCGCCGGCCGACTCAGCGATCGCGAAAAAGAGGAGATGCTGCGGCTCCGCGATGAGTTGGACTATCTGGCAACGGATTACGACGCGATGGCACGCCTGATGCGGGAGGCGATGCGCTGATGACCGGTTTTGCGGTGTTGCCGCCGGAGGTGAATTCGGGGCGGATGTATGCCGGGGCGGGTTCGGCGCCGTTGTTGGCGGCTGCGGCGGGGTGGGATCGGTTGGCGGCGGCGTTGACGTCGGCGGCGGGTTCGTATCGGTCGGTGACGACGACGCTGACTGATGGGCCGTGGCAGGGTGGTTCGGCGGTGGCGATGTCGGCTGCGGCGCAGCCGTTTTCGGCGTGGTTGGATGCTACGGCTGCGCAGGCTGCGGTGACTGCGGAGCAGGCCAGGGTTGCGGCGGCGGCGTATGAGGCGGCGTTTGCGGCGACGGTGCCGCCGCCGGTGATCGCTGCCAATCGGGCTGCGTTGTCGACGCTGGTGAACGGCAATGTTCTCGGCCAGAACACCGCTGCGATCGCGACGAATCAAGCGGATTACGAACAGATGTGGGCGCAGGACGTCACAGCGATGCAGACCTATGCGGCCGGTTCCGCTGCGGCGGCTCCTGATTCGGGTGCGCTGAGCGCGGCCCCGCAGACAACCAACTCCGCCGGCACCGGTACCCAAGCCGGTGCGGCCGCTCAGACCGGATCATCGATCCTGGACTGGAATCCGTTCGGGGAGATGGCGAACAGCCCGCTGCTGCAGAACGCGACAGTGCAGGGGTTGGATGGCTTCTTCAACAGCGCCGGGGCCCTACTGCTTCAGACGACGGGAACAGGTCTTTCCAGTGAGGGCTCCCAACTGGCGATGTTCCCGCTATATCTGCTCAGCGGGAAAGTGACGATGCTGGGACCCACGGCCGCGATGGGAGCGGCGACCGGAGCCGGGCTGGCCTCGTCGACGACCACCGGCGGGTCGGTGGCCACCCTGGCCAACGCAGCCGCACCGGCCGCATCGGCGAGTACGGGCCGTGCGGTGCCGGTCGGCAAACTGTCGGTGCCGCCGTCATGGGGGGTGGCGTCCGGTGATGTCCGGCTTGCCGGTGCGGCGATGCCCGCCGCGAGTTCACCGATCGTGTCGACACCGGCCTTGCCGTCGGCGGGGATGGTTCCGCCGGTCATGGGTGGACCGGTGGCCGGCATGGTCAACAGCCCGGTGAAAGCCGCCGGGCGTCAGCGCGCCGGCGCCGGCGGCACCGTGCCGGTGCGACACCCCGGTGCAGCCGACGCCGATGATGCCGAGCAGAACCGGTCGGTGCTGGACATAGCACTCACCGTCACCGGACTGAACCAACGGGAACAAGACGAGCTGCACAAGCTCCGTGGTGAGTTGGCCGATTTGGCAACGGGTTGCGATGAGTTGGCGCGCCTGACGAGGGAGGCGATGCGCTGATGACCGGTTTTGCGGTGTTGCCGCCGGAGGTGAATTCGGCGCGGATGTATTCCGGGGCGGGTTCGGCGCCGTTGTTGGCGGCTGCGGCGGGGTGGGATCGGTTGGCGGCGGCGTTGACGTCGGCGGCGGGTTCGTATCGGTCGGTGACGACGAGCCTGACTGATGGGCCGTGGCAGGGTGGTTCGGCGGTGGCGATGTCGGCTGCGGCGCAGCCGTTTTCGGCGTGGTTGGATGCTACGGCTGCGCAGGCTGCGCAGACTGCTGGGCAGGCCAGGGTTGCGGCGGCGGCCTATGAGGCGGCGTTTGCGGCGACGGTGCCGCCGCCGGTGATCGCTGCTAATCGGGCTGCGTTGTCGTCGCTGGTGAGTGGCAACATCCTTGGGCAGAACACTGCTGCGATCGCTGCGAATCAGGCTGATTACGAGCAGATGTGGGCGCAGGATGTGGTCGCGATGCAGACCTATGCGGCCGGTTCGGCGGCGGCGACCCCTGATTCGGGTGCGCTGAGCGCGGCCCCGCAGACCACCAACCCCGCCGGCAGTCAGGCCGGCACCGCCGCCCCGGCGGCCAGCACCGCGGACAACTCGCTCGCGGACTTCTTGAACAACAACCCGCTGGAATCGATGTTGAACAGCCCCTTCGTCACCGGCGCCGAGTCGCTGTGGGGACACCTCAACGGCTTCACGATGGCCTACGGTGGAGCAACCGGGCTCGGCGGTGCCCTGTCGATGGCCTCGACGACACCCGCGATGGGGGCTACCGCCGCCATGCATTCCTTCATGATGATCACGTCAGGAATGCCGGAGCTGGCGTCCTCGACATCCGGGGGTAAACAGCAATTCACCTTGGCGGGTTCGTATGCCGGCGCCGCGTCCCCGGCGGCTGCACCCCCCGCGATGCGGGTGACCGTTGCCGAGGTGTCGGCGGCGGCGGGCCGCGCAGCGCCGGTCGGTGAGCTGTCGGTCCCCCCGTCCTGGGCCGGGTCGGCGCAGGGCGTCCGGCTCGCCTCCGCAACGCTACCGGCGAGTCTGACCGCCCTGCCCGCAGCGGGGCTGGAGACCAAACATGGCTGGCTCAGTCATGTCCCCCCGATGGTCGGTGTGGTCAACGTCCCGCGAAACGCCCGGTCCAGGAGGCGAACCGGTGCCGCATCGGCCAGGCCGGCTGCCGGAACGGCGGGCCTGGAAGCCGATGCCGAGTATCGGTCGGCCCTGGTCGAGGACGTCCAGAACGCACTGAGCGGGCGCGATCAACTGAACAGAATGCGGCGTGCGGTGGCCGAAATGTCGCAACAGCAAGAGGCACTGGAGTGCTCCGTCGCTTCGATGATCAAGGCGGGAGGCCGATGACATATCGCTAATCATTGACGTCCGCGGCGCACTGTCCGTCGATCTCGAAGCGACAGCCACACGACGGACCAATCGGCTCGAAACAGACCAGCGACAATTTCGAAAGGAAAAATCATGACGTTTGTCACCACGCAGCCCGAGCTTCTCGACGAGGCCGCAGGTCAGCTGCAGAACATCGGTTCGATACTGCTCAGCGAGAACACGGCGGCAGCCACTCCGACGATTCAGATTGCGCCCGCCGCCGCTGACGAGGTGTCGGCAATGACGAGCGTGCAGTTCGCCGCCCACGCGCAGCTGTATCAGTCGATCATGGCCCAGGCCACGGCGATCCACGAGCAGTTCGTCGCAACATTGCACACCAGCGCCGGATCCTATGCGGCGGCCGAAGCCGCAAACGCCGCCGCCGCCGGGTAATCAGTTTCCACACCAACACATTTAGGGAGAAGAAGAAGTGACAACACGTTTTATGACCGACCCGGACGCAATGCGTTCAATGGCGGGGCGTTTCGACGTTCATGCGCAGACCGTGGAGGACGAGTCCCGCCGGATGTGGGCGTCGAGCCAGAACATCGCCGGCGCCGGCTGGAGCGGACAGGCGTCGATGCGGTCGCTGGACACGATGGGCCAGATGCAGACCGCGTTCCGCAACATTGTGAACATGCTGCACAACGTGCGTGACGGTTTGATCCGCGACGCCAACCACTACGAGTCCCAGGAAGCTGCATCGCAGCAGATCCTGTCCAGCTGAGCAAAGGAATTCACGACATGAGCATCAATTATCAGTTCGGTGACGTCGACGCCCACGGTGCGCTGATCCGCGCCCAGGCGGCCTCCCTGGAGGCCGAGCACCAGGCGATCGTGCACGACGTGCTCGCCGCCGGCGACTTCTGGGGCGGCGCCGGTTCGGTGGCCTGCCAGGAGTTCGTGACGCAGTTGGGCCGCAACTTCGCGGTGATCTACGAGCAGGCGAACTCCCACGGCCAGAAGGTCCAGTCGGCCGGCAACAACATGGCCAACACCGACGCGAGCGTCGGCTCCAGCTGGGCCTGATGTCTCGGAACGCAGCACGTGGGTCTCGGTGTGGCCGTGGCAACCGCCCGGCCGCACCGAGAAACCCGCCGGTGCCGTACCAGATTTGCGATGAGTTGGACTATCCGGCAATGAATTACGACGCGATGGAGCGCCTGATGCGGAAGGCGATGCGCTGATGACCGGTTTTGCGGTGTTGCCGCCGGAGGTGAATTCGGCGCGGATGTATTCCGGGGCGGGTTCGGCGCCGTTGTTGGCGGCTGCGGCGGGGTGGGATCGGTTGGCGGCGGCGTTGACGTCGGCGGCGGGTTCGTATCGGTCGGTGACGACGACGCTGACTGATGGGCCGTGGCAGGGTGGTTCGGCGGTGGCGATGTCGGCTGCGGCGCAGCCGTTTTCGGCGTGGTTGGATGCTACGGCTGCGCTGGCTGCGGTGACTGCTGGGCAGGCCAGGGTTGCGGCGGCGGCGTATGAGGCGGCGTTTGCGGCGACGGTGCCGCCGCCGGTGATCGCTGCTAATCGGGCTGCGTTGTCGTCGCTGACGAGTGGCAACATCCTTGGGCAGAACAATGCTGCGATCGCTGCGAATCAGGCTGATTACGAGCAGATGTGGGCGCAGGATGTGGTCGCGATGCAGACGTATGCGGCCGGTTCCGCTGCGGCGACCCCTGATTCGGGTGCGCTGAGCGCGGCCCCGCAGACCACCAACCCGGCCGGTGCCGGCGCCCAAGCCGGCGCAGTCGCCCAGTCGGCCGCAACGGGGACCGCGGCTGACGCGAATACCCTGCTGGAGTTCCTGACCAGTCCGCTCGTTCAGGGGTTCGAGCAATTCACCGGCGAGATGAGACCGTTCATGAGCTTCATGCAAAGCCTGGGGCTCAACTCGGTCGGCACCGAGTTCGGCTCCATGCTGCTTCCCACCGCGGGGGCGACGTTGGCGAACTATGTCTGGACTGCGCTGAATCCGTGGGCCGTCGGCCTGACATCGTCGGTGTCCGGGACGGCGTCGCCCGCCGCCACCCTCGCGGGCACGGCCGTTGCGGAAGGCAGCGCCGGGTGGGCTGCACGCGGAGCCGAGGTGTCGGCGAGTCTGGGTCGCGCCGCGTCGGCCGGCGGCCTGTCGGTGCCGCAGGCGTGGAGTGCAGTGCCCCAGGGGATCCGCCAGGTCGCCGCCGCACTGCCAATGGCCGGTATCGGGGGCCTGCCCGAGGCGACGATGGGCTCGATAGGCGCCATCCCGCCGATGGGCGGCCTGGTGAACGCGGGCCGGGGCGCCGACACGCGTACCGGCGCCGCGGGCGCACGGACCCTCGCGACGGCCGGCGGGGAAGAAGACCGCGCGGCGGCGGCAGGCGAACAGGACGTGCAGCGCCAGCGCGACGAGCTCAACCACCTGCGTTGGAAGGTGACCGAAATGAGGGTGCGGCGCGACCGGCTCAGAAGTTCGGCGGCGTCAGTCATCAGAAAAGTGAAGGCGGGCAACGCATGAGACCCACCATCGGCGGTGCGGTCGCCACCGCGGAAATATCGCGCGGCCGTTGTTTTGCCCGGATCCTGCTGAACTGCGTCCTGGCACTCCTGTTTGTGCCCGGTGTCATCGGTGCCGTCGCGCCGGCGAACGGTTCCCCCGACGACGACCCGTCCACCGCCGTCGACGCGGCTTTTCTCGCCGCTCTGCACGCAGCCGGAATCACCTACAGCGACGCGGGGAAGAGCATCACAGCCGGCCAGACGATGTGCGATTACGCCGATCAGGGCAAGTCGGAAAAAGCGCTGGTTGCGACGCTGCAGAAGCACAACGAGGAATTGACGTCAGAACGTGCGCGGCTGTTCATCGCGATTGCCCTGCACGCGTACTGCCCCCAGCATCTCGCGGACACCATGCAGGGCGTCGCACTCCAAGCGCGAGAAGTTCGGGCAATAGGGATCTTCCGGGGGTAAGACGGTGGCGCAGCTCCCAACCGAAGAATGATAAATAATTTCTATCAATCCACCAATAATTAATATTTTAAAATATTACCGCTGGTAGTTACGGTGGATGCATGACCAAGTCCGGCGATATTGTGATCTGCGAGCCGCTGCGAACTCCGGTCGGCCGGATGGGCGGGGCGCTGGCGGCACTGTCGGCGACCGCGTTGGCCACCACCGTCCTGCGCGAGCTGGTACGCCGCACCGGACTCGGCGAAGGCGACGTCGATGACGTCCTGCTCGGCAACGGCTATCCCAGCGGCGAGGCACCGGCGATCGGCCGGATCGCCGCACTGGACGCCGGACTCGGTGTCGGCGTGCCCGGCGCCCAGGTCGACCGCCGCTGCGGCGCCGGCCTGCAGGCGGTGCTGTACGCCGCCGGCCAGATCGCCACCGGCGCGGCCCGGCTGGTGATCGCCGGCGGCGCGGAATCGATGTCGAACGTCGAGCACTACGCGGTGGGGCTGCGCTCGCGGGTCCGGCAGGGCGGCATCGCGCTGATGGACCGCCTGGACCGGGCGCGTGAAACGGCCGGCGGTGCGAACCACCCGATCGCCGGCGGCATGATCGAGACCGCGGAGAACCTGCGTGCCCGCTATGACATCTCCCGCACCGAGCAGGACGAGTTGGCGGTGCGCTCGCACCAGCGGGCCGTCGTGGCGCACCAGGAGGGCCGCTTCGGTGACGAACTGGTCCCGGTGACCATTGCCGGCAAACGGGGTGAACCCGACGTGCTCGTCGACCACGACGAACATCCGCGCGCCGACATCGACGTCGAGCGGCTCGCGAAGCTGCGGCCGATCCGGCTAGGGGCCGATCCGGCGTCCACCGTCACCGCCGGCAACGCCTCCGGACAGAACGACGGCGCCGCGATGTGCGTGGTCACCATTGCCGACGAGGCCGAAAAGCGCGACCTCACACCGCTTCTGGCGCTGCGATCGTGGGCGGTCACCGGCTGCTCCCCCGAGACCATGGGGATCGGTCCGGTCGATGCCACCGCCGCTGCGCTGGACCGGGCCGGGCTCAGTCTCGACGAGATCGACCTGATCGAACTCAACGAGGCATTCGCCGCCCAGGTGCTGGCGGTACTGGCGGAATGGAAAGTCGACCCGCTCGACGAGCGGCTCAACCCCAACGGATCCGGGATCTCCCTCGGTCACCCGATCGGTGCCACCGGCGCCCGGATCCTCGCCACCGCAGCCCACGAGGCGCGCCGCCGCGATGCCCGCTACGTCCTGGAGACCATGTGCATCGGCGGCGGTCAGGGCTTGGCCGCGGTCTTCGAGGCGCTCCGATGAGCCCCGTCGCGGTGCACGCGGTCATCAGCGGCGCCGAAGCCGGCCCGGTGGTGGTGCTGTCCAACTCGCTGGGCTCCACCCATCGGATGTGGGACGCCCAAGTGTCCGAACTGGAGCGGCGATTCCGGGTGGTGCGCTACGACACCCGCGGCCACGGCGGCTCCCCGGTGCCGGCCGGCCCGTACACGATCGACGACCTGGCCGACGACGTGATCGCCCTGCTGGACCGCCTCGATGTGCGACGCGCGCACCTGGTCGGACTGTCCCTGGGCGGGATGACCGCAATGCGGGTAGCGGCCCGCAACCCCGAGCGGGTCGACCGGTTGGCCGTGTTGTGCACGGCGGCTCAGCTAGCACCGGCAACGGCATGGCAGGAACGGGCCGCGACGGTGCGTGCCAACGGAAGCGGCAGTGTCGCCGCCGCCGTCGTGCAGCGCTGGTTCACCGCGGAATACCTTGCCGCGCACCCGGATGTGCGTGCCGAGAGCGAGGCGATGGTCGCGGCGACACCGGCCGAGGGGTATGCCGGATGCTGCGAGGTGATCGCCGGCATGGATCTACGCGCCGACCTGGCGTCCATCGCCGCGCCCACCCTGGCCATCGCCGGCGCCGACGATCCGGCCACCCCGCCGGACAAACTCGACGAGATCGCAACCGGTGTCCAAGACGGCCGACTGCTGGTCGTTGCCCGCGCCGCGCATCTGGCCAACGCCGAACGGCCCGAGATCATCACGCCCGCCCTCATCGAACACCTGGAGCAGTCATGACACTGAACAAAGTGGTGGACTCGGCTGCCGCGGCGGTCGCCGACATCGGCGACGGCGCCAGCCTGGCCGTCGGTGGTTTCGGGCTGGCCGGCATCCCGTGGTTTCTCATCGAGGCGCTGCTGGCGCAGGGCGCAACGGATCTGACCATCGTGTCCAACAATTGCGGGGTCGACGGCGCCGGACTGGGCCTGCTGCTCGACGCGCGGCGCATCAGCCGGGTCATCGCCTCCTACGTCGGGGAGAACAAGGAATTCGCCCGCCAGTACCTGTCCGGTGAACTCACCGTCGAACTCACTCCGCAGGGCACCCTGGCCGAACGGATGCGCGCCGGCGGCAGCGGCATCGGCGCCTTCTTCACCCCCACGGGGGTCGGGACCGCCGTCGCCGACGGCGGCCTGCCCTGGCGGTACGGCACCGACGGCGGTATCGCCATCGCCTCGCCTCCCAAGGAGGTGCGCAATTTCCGCGGCACCGACATGGTGCTCGAAGAGGGCATCGTCACCGACTACGCGCTGGTGCGCGCGGCGGTGGCCGATAAGGCCGGCAACTGCCGATTCCATGCGGCGGCACGCAATTTCAATCCGCCGGCCGCCATGTCCGGTCGGATCACGATCGTCGAAGCGGAAAAGGTCGTGGAAGTCGGTGAGCTGGAACCCGATTCGATCCACCTGCCGGGCATCTTCGTCAAGCGCATCCTGGAGCTGACCCCGCAGCAGGCCGCCCGCAAGGACATCGAGAAGCGGACGATCCGGCCGGTGACGACGCGGGCGAGGCACGAGCCCGCTGAGGAGGCGGGCAATCAGGCACGGGCGCGGGAGGCAACCCGATGAGCTGGACTCGCGACCAGATGGCCGCCCGGGCGGCACGCGAATTGCGCGACGGCGACTACGTCAACCTCGGAATCGGGCTGCCGACGCTGATACCCGGTTACCTGCCCGAGGATTCGACCATCACGCTGCACGCCGAGAACGGCATCCTCGGGGTGGGACCGTTCCCGTACGACGACGACGTCGACCCGGACCTGATCAACGCCGGCAAGCAGACCGTCACCGTGCTGCCCGGGGCATCGTTCTTCGACTCGGCGACCAGCTTCGCGATGATCCGCGGCGGACACGTCGACGCGGCCGTGCTGGGCGCCATGCAGGTCGCCGCCAACGGCGACCTGGCCAACTGGATGGTGCCCGGCGCCATGGTCAAGGGCATGGGCGGCGCGATGGATCTGGTCAGCGGTGTAGAACGGGTGATCGTGCTCACCGATCACGTCACCAAAACCGGTGCCGCCAAACTGGTTACCAGCTGCGACTTGCCGCTGACCGGTCGCGGCGTGGTGAGCCGGGTGATCACCGACCTCGGGGTGTTCGACGTCACCGGCAGCGGTTTCGCGGTGGTGGAACTGGCACCGGGGGTCAGCTACGACGACGTGGTGGCGAAAACCGGGGCACCGGTCACGCCTCAGCGCAGCAGCGAATTGAGCGCGTAGCGGGTCTGCAGGCCGATGTAGTCGTCGAGACTGTACAACTCGCCGAAGTGCCAGTGCTTGAGCGCCCAACCGTGGGCTAGCAGCATGATGTCGAAGACCATCAGATCCACATCGACCTTGGAGAATGTTCCCGCGGCGATCCCCGCCTCGATCACGCCGCGAAGCGGTGCGGCACTGGCGATTTCGAGTTCCTTGATCTGGGCACGCCCCGCGGTGTCCAGGGTGCGGCTTTCTCGATAGGTCAGTACCACCGCGTCCAGATTCTCGTCGACGATCTCGATGTAGCGCCGGATGCCGGCGGTCAACTGCGCGACCGGATCGGGACCGGCCGCGGCGATCACCGGGGCGAGCTGATCGGAGAACGCCTCCTGGATCCGCACGATGGTGGCCAGCAGCAGATCCTCCTTGCCGCCGAAGTACTTGTAGATCAGCCCGACGCTGACGTCGGCCTCGGTAGCCAGGTCCTGCATCGACATCTGGTGAAACCCGGTCTGCTGCATGACTTTGACCGCGGCATCGAGGATCTGGCGGCGCCGTGAATCGGTGCGTGCCGCGCGCACCGCCTCCTCGACTGGCAGCCGGCCATAGTCGGTGGTCATCAGATTCCCAGATCCTTGGCGATGATCGTCTTCATGATCTCGTTCGTGCCACCGTAGATGGTCTGGATGCGGGCGTCGACGAACGCCCGTGATACCGGGTACTCGCGCATGTAGCCGTAGCCGCCGAACAGTTGCAGGCAGCGGTCCGCGGTGCGGAACTGCAGGTCGGTGGTCCACCACTTCAATTTGGCGGCCCGTGCCGCGGTGAGCCTGCCGTCGAGGTGTTCGGCGATGCAGTCGTCGAGGAAGGTGCGGGCCACATCGAGTTCGGTGGCGATCTCGGCGAGCACGAACTGGGTGTTCTGGAAGCTCGCGATGGGGGAGCCGAACGCCTGGCGCGACTTGACGTAGTCGAGGGTCTCGGCGAGTACACCCTCGGCCGCGGCTACCGCGCCCACCCCCAGCGACAGCCGCTCCTGCGGGAGGTTGCGCACCAGCTGATAGAAGCCCTGGCCTTCGGCGCCGAGCAGGTTGTCGGCCGGCACCCGCATGTCGGTGAACGACAGCTCGGAGGTGTCCTGGGCGTGCAGGCCGATTTTCTCCAGATTGCGTCCGCGGTGAAAGCCCGGGGTGTCGCCGGGGACCACCAGCAGCGACAGGCCCCGGTGCCGGTCTTCGCCGGTGCGCACCGCGACCACGAACAGATCACCGGTCTGGCCGTTGGAGATGAAGGTCTTCGCGCCGTTGACCACGTACTCGTCACCGTCCCGGCGGGCGGTGGTGCGGATACCCGCCAAGTCGCTGCCGGTGCCGGGCTCGGTCATCGCGATACCGAGCACGGTCTGGCCGGTCACCACCCCGGGCAGCCAGCGCCGCTGCTGCTCGGGTGTGGTCAGATCGGTCAGATACGGCAGCACCACGTCGTTCTGCAGCGAGATCGCGATGGCCTCGGCGGCGGCTCCGGCGCGCTGCAACTCCTCGATGACGATCGCGTGGTAGCGGTAGTCGTGCACGCCCGGCCCGCCGAACTCTTCGGGAACCGGGAAGCCCAGCAGGCCGAGTTCGCCGGCCCGCGTGAACAGCGACCGGTCCCACGCGCTGGACCGTTCCCAGTCCTCGTGGGCCGGGACGACGACCCGCTGCACGAAGTCGGCGACCATCTCGCGGAAGTGCTGATGTTCGGGCGTGTAGGTCAGTGCCATGGCAGTTGCTCCTAGTCGAATGCCGCAAGCCCGGTGAAGGCTTTGCCGAGGATCAGCTGGTGCATCTCGGGAGTACCCTCGTAGGTCAGCACCGACTCCAGGTTGACCATGTGCCGGATCACCGGGTACTCCAGCGATATCCCGTTGCCGCCCAGGATGGTTCGTGCGGTGCGGCAGATCTCGATCGCCTCGCGGGTGTTGTTGAGCTTGCCGAAGCTGACCTGCTCGGGTCGTAGCCCGACGGAGTCCTTGAGTCGCCCCAGGTGCAGCGAGAGCAGCTGGCCCTTGTGCAACTCGACGGCGGTGTCGACGAGTTTGGCCTGGGTGAGCTGGAAACCGGCGATCGGCTTGCCGAACTGGATGCGCGCCGTGGCGTAGTCGCGGGCGGCCTGCCAGGCGGATCGGGCGGCACCCATTGCGCCCCAGATGATTCCATAACGTGCCTCGGACAGGCACTCCAGCGGGCCCCGGACGCCGCGGGCCTGCGGCAGCATCGCCTCGGCGGGCAGTCGCACGTCGTCGAGCACCAGTTCGCTGGTGATTGAGGCGCGCAGCGACAGTTTGTGGTGAATCGTGTTGGCGCTGAATCCGGGGGTGTCGGTGGGCACGATGAAGCCGCGGATGCCGTCGTCGGTGGCTGCCCATACCACCGCGACGTCGGCGATGGATCCGTTGGTGATCCACATCTTGCGGCCGTTGAGTATCCAGTCGGAGCCGTCGCGGCGGGCCCGGGTCTTCATGGCGGCCGGGTCGGAGCCGACGTCGGGTTCGGTCAGCCCGAAACAGCCGATCAGCTCCCCGCTGGCCATGCCCGGCAGCCAGTGCTGCTTCTGCTCCTCGGAGCCGTTGTTGTAGATCGCGAACATCGCCAGCGAGCCCTGCACGCTCACCAGCGAGCGGATGCCGGAGTCGGCGGCCTCGAGTTCGGTGCAGGCCAGTCCGTAGTGCACGGCCGAGGCCCCGCCGCAGCCGTAACCGTGCAGGTGCATCCCCAGCAGACCGAGCTTGCCGAACTCCCGCGCGAGCTCGCGGGCGGGCAGGTCGCCGATCTCGAACCACTCGCCGACGTGCGGCAACACGTGCTCGGCGCAGAACTTCGCGACGGTGTCGCGCACCGCGATCTCGTCGTCGGACAGCAGCGAATCCAGGCTCAGCGGGTCGAGCGCGTCGAAGGAGGGGGTGGTCATCGGGGCGTCCTTACTGTGGATGTGGGCCGGATGAACTCGCCGGCGGCGAATTCCTCGGCGGCCCTGACGGTTGCCTGATGGTGCAGCTTCTTGCCGGTGGCCGACACCGGCAGCATGTCGACGAAACGGTAGGCGCGGGGTCGCTTGAACGTCGACAGCATTGCATGGTTGCGGCAGAAGTCGTCGAGGTCCTCAGCGCTGGGAGCCGGCCGGCCGGCGACGATGTAGGCCACCACCATCCGCCCCCACTTCGGGTGCGGCACCCCGACCACCAGTGAATCCCGCACTCCCGGATGGGTGTTGATGGCTTCCTCGACCGCAATCGGGTGGACGTTCTCGCCGCCGGAGACCAACATGTCGTCCTTGCGGCCCACGATCGTGAGGTATCCGTCGGTGTCCCAGGTGGCCAGATCGCCGATGTGCAGCCACCCGTTGCGGAACTTCTGCTGCTGTGACTCCGAGGCGTCGAGATAGGTCACGCTGCACTTGGGTGAGCGCACGATCACCTCGCCGACATCGTGGCCATCGGCTGCGACCAGCTCGTCGGGGCCGGCCAGCCGATCCGGGTGCAGCCGCACCACCCGCACGTCGTCGTCGGTGCAGGCCCGTCCGGCACTGCCGGCGTGCTCGGGCAGATCGGCCGGACGCAGGAAGGTGTTCCAGAAACCCTCGGTGCTGCCGTAGCCGTTGAAGATCCGCGGGTGCAGCACCTGCTGGTAGTGCAGCGCCGCGTCGCGCTCCAGCGGGGCGCCCATCGTGACGATTCCACGCAGGCTGGATAGATCCCGCGGGCGGTCCTGCTGCGCCGCGGCCAGCAACGCGAGATTGGTAGGCGCACCGATCAGGAACGTGACGCCGCGCCCGGCGACCGCGTCCAGGGTGCGGTCGGCGTCGAAACCGCTCATCGAGACGACCTGCCCGCCGACGTAGAACGTGGGATTGGGCCCGCCCGAATACAATGCGCCCCGATGAAACCAGGGCGTCATGTTCAGCGTGACGTCCTCGGCGGTCAGCGGGAAGTGCATGATCACGTCGTGGGCGGAGAATATCTCGATCATGCCGTTGAGCGGCACCGCTTTCGGCATGCCGGTGGTCCCCGAGGTGTAGAGCCGGGTGGTCTCATCCCAGACGGTACGACCGCAGTCGGGCAGCGACTGGTCGGCGGGCAGTTCGGCGTAGCGCAGCACCGTCGAGCCCGAAACCCGGATCGGCTCGGCGTCACCCACGGCCACGATCACCGCCGGCCTATGCGTCGCACGGTCCAGCGCTTCGCCGAGCACCGGCGCCTGCCGGCCGTCGTAGACGAACACCCCCGGCCGGCTGGTGTCGAGGATGTGGGCCACCTCGCCGGCGGCCAGCCGGTAATTGATCGGTGATCCGACCCTTCCCGCGGCCTGCGTGGCCAGATAGAGCTCGGCGAACTCCGGGCCGTTGAACAGTTGGTAGGCGATCACCTCGCCGGGTCCGGCGCCCACGGCCAGCAGCCCGGCGGCAAGTCGGTCGACCCGGGCGCCGAGCTGGGCGTAGGTCAGCTGATACCCGCTGTCGGGATCGCAGAGCGCCGGGCGGTCGCCGTACCGGGCGGTGTTACGGCGAAACCCGTTGAGATAGGTGAAGTCCCGCTCGAAGAACGTCCGGTAGACGCTCGGGTCGTAGCCGGCGGTCATGGTCGCATCAGCCGGCCATGGTGAGGCCGCCGCTGACGCTGATCACCTGACCGGTGATGAACGACGCGGCGTCCGAGGCGAAGAACAGCACCGGCGCGGCGACTTCCTCGGGCCGGGCCAGTCGCCGAAACGGAATCGCTTTGACCAGAGCCTCTTTCAGCTTCTCGGGCTGGGCGGCGAACAGCGGGGTGTCGGTGGGGCCGGGGCAGACGCAGTTGACGGTGATCTGGTGCCGCGCCATCTCCCGGGCCAACGACTTGGTCAGCGCGATGACACCGCCCTTGGCGCCCGCGTAGATCGTCTCACCGGCGCTGCCGACCCGCCCGGCGTCGCTGGCCAGGTTCACGATCCGCCCGGCGCCGCCGGCCTCGATCATCCCGGGCAGAAACTCGCTGCACACGTGCACCGGACCGAGGTAGTTGATCGCCACCACCTTCTCGGCGAATTCGGTTGTGGCGTTGAGGAACTGGTCGGTGCGATCCCAGCCGGCGGCGTTGACGACGACGGTGGGCACGCCGACTTCGGCGTGGGTACGGTCCCGCAGCTCGTTCACCCGGGCGCGGTCGGCGATATCGACCGGCAGCGCGGTGATCAATCCCGGATATTGCCCGGCGGTGGCTTCGGCGGCGGCCAGGTCCAGATCGGCGGCGACCACCAGGTCGCCCTGCGCGGCAAAGGCCAGCGCGATCGCCTTGCCGATGCCCGAGCCGGCGCCGGTCACCAGGGCAATCGTTGCGCTCATGGGGGTGCTCCTGTTCTCGTTGTCAGGCCGTGACGAACTGGCCGAAGTCCGCGGGCCGCTTCTCGGCGAACGCCGCGGCGCCCTCCCTGCCCTCATCGGTGTGGACGAAGATCTCCAGTGCCGACATCGCCATGTTGCTCAATCCGGCCTGGTGGTCGGTGTCGGCGTTGAACGACTGCTTGAGGAAACGCAGTGCGGTCGGACTCTTCTCGGCGATCTCGGCGGCAACCGCCTTCGCCTCGTCGAGCAGGCGCTCGGCCGGGACCACCCAGTTCACCAGCCCCCAGCGTTCGGCGGTGGCGGCGTCGTACTGGCGGCACAGATACCAGATCTCCCGCGCCCGCTTCTCCCCGACGACCCGGGCCAAATACGCCGACCCGAATCCGGCGTCGAACGATCCGACGCGGGGGCCGGCCTGGCCGAACTTCGCGTTCGGTGAGGCGATCGAGAGGTCGCAGAGCACGTGCAGCACGTGGCCGCCGCCGACGGCGACACCATTGACCGCGGCGATCACCGGCTTGGGCACATCGCGAATCAGCTTGTGCAGGTAGCCGATCTCGAACATGCCGCTCTCGGTGGGGCCGTAGTCACCGGTCTCGGCGCGCTGCTTGACATCACCGCCGGTGCAGAAGGCCTTCTCGCCGGCCCCGGTCAAGATGATCGCCGCGACCCGGGTATCGGCCCAGGCCGCCCGGAACGCCTTGATCAGCTCTTCGACCGTCTGGCCCCGGAAGGCGTTGTAGCGGTGCGGGCGGTTGATCGTGATGACGGCGGCGGGGCCGTCGACCTCGTAGGTGATGTCTTCGTAGACGGTCACAGGATCTCCTGAGTCGGGCCGATGAGAGATTGTTCATCAACAATGAATGATCATTCAATTCCGCCGAATGTATATTTCTGCCGGATCGGGTGTCAAGCGCTGTCAGGCGGTAAGTTGACCGCATGGCGACGGACGTCGATCTGGATGCGTCGGGGCTGCTCAGCGATCTTTCGGGCTCGGCCCGCGAGGACCGTCGTGAGCTGATCGAATGGCTGCTCGGCCAGGGCTTCGGCATCGACCGGATACGCGGTGCGCTCAGCCCCATCCTGTTGGGCGCCCAGAGGGTACTCGGTGACGACGGCACGCTGCGGTCACCGCGTGAGGTCGCCGAGTCCAGCGGAGTCCCGATGGAGTTGCTCCGACAGTTGCATGAGGCCATCGGCCTGCCCGGCGGCGAGGATCCCGACGCGGCGCTTCAATCGCGCGCCGATGTCGAATCGGTCGTGCCTGCGGCGCGTCTGGCCGAGCTCGGCTTCGACGCGCAGCAGTTGACGCTGGTGGTGCGACTGCTCGCTGACGGTTGCCGCAAGGCGGCGATCACGATACGCCAGGCGGGGCTGAAGGTGCTGTTGCGTCCGGGTTCGACCGAACGTGAACTGGCCCAGGCCTTCGAAGCCCTGGCGCACGACGCGCAGCCGCTGTTGGACTCCTTGGCCGGTGAGCTGTTTCGCTACGCGTTGCGGCAGTTCGCCGAAACGGAGGCGATAGCGGCCGACGAGCGGATGGCCGGTGAGCTGCCGGGCGCCCGCCTGGTCGGGGTGGCGTTCGCCGACCTGGTCGGATTCACCCGGCTGGGCGAGGCCCTGCCACCCGAGGAGCTGATCATGGTTGCCGTGCGATTGGCTGACCTTGCCCGCGGTGTGGTGCAGCGGCCGGTCCAATTCGTCAAGGTGATCGGCGATGCCGTGATGTTGGTCAGCCCCGACCCGCAGGCCCTGCTGAGGTCGGTGTTCGCGGTGCTCGAGGCGGCCGCTGCGGCGCGGCTGCCGCGGTTGCGGGTCGGCATGGCCTTCGGGTCAGCCGTCAGCCGGGCCGGCGACTGGTACGGCAGTCCGGTGAACCTCGCCAGCCGCGTCACCGGCGTCGCGGCCCCGGCATCCATCGTGGTCGAGCAGGCGGCCTGCGCCGCGATCGGCGATATGGCCGGTATCGAGTTCACCCCCACCCGGCGGCGCCGCCTCAAAGGAGTCCGCGGCGAGGTACGGCTGTACCGCGCCAACCGAATTCCCGACCGGTAGCCGGTCTCGCGATGGTCAGTGCCGCAGCGCGGCCAGCTCGGTGCGTGAGCGCACCCCGAGCTTGGCGTAGACCCGGGTCAGGTGATACTGCACAGTCTTGGGGGAGATGTAGAGTTCGGCGGCCACGTCCCGGTTTGAAAGTCCTTGGACCACAAGCGATGTCACCGCATCTTCCTGTGGCGTCAGCTCGACGTTGCTGCGCGGGCCGCGGATCTGGTGGACACCACCGGCCTTCAGTTCGCGTTCGCACCGCTCCACGAAGGAGCGCGCACCGACTGACAGGTACAGCTCGCGGGCGGCGTTGATCACGGTGTCCGCGTCACGCCGTTTGCCGGCCCGGCGCAGCGTCTGGCCGTAGGCGAAGTTGACCCGAGCCAGGTCGTAGCGCAGCGGCAGACCGTCGAGCAGTGCGATCGCCTCGTCGAAGGAGCGGATCGCGCCCGGCAGGTCCCCCCGGGCGCCGAGCAGTCGGCCACGAGCCGAACGCAGCCGGGCGGTCGCGGAACGGTGGCCGCGAGCGGCCTCCTCGTGGGTATCCAATACGGTCTCGGCGACCTCCAGGCGGCCGTTGGCGACCAGGGCCGTCGCCAGCACGTCGGCCCACGGCCACAAGCCAGGCTGATGCAGCGCGGTGTCCCATGGCATCCGGGACAGCGGTTCCAGCACCCGCTGCACCGTCGGGTGGTCGGAGTCGGCCTCGGCGACCTGGGCGCGGGCGAGCAGCGCCGGGAGCCGCATCAGCTCGTAGTCGCCGCCGACAGCATCGGCAGCCGTCACCGCCGCGGCCGTGGCCGCCCGGTCGCCGCGCAGCGTGTGAATCTGCGCCGCCGTCCACTCCAGTAGCGGACCGACCAGCACGATCCCGCTGGCCGCGGCCAGGGCGCGTCCGCGATCCACGCTGTGCAGCGCTCGATCCCAGTCGCCGATCGCGAACTGGACCCGAGCCAGCCAGCCCAGTGCCCACAGCGTGATCCGCGTCGAACCGCCCAGTTCAGCCATGGCCACTGCGCTCTCCAGACTGCTGCGGGCGCCGTCGAAGTCGTCGGTGGCCAGTTGCAGCCAGCCGCGTCCCATCGTGACGCGCTGGGCTTGGGCGCCGTGCCGGACACGGGCCGCCAGGTCGTCATAGCCGGCGATCGCCTCCCGGGCCCCACCGGTGGCGGCCAGCCCCAGGCCGCGGATGGCGGCGGCCTCGACGCCGGCCGGTGACTGGTCGCCGGCCAACTTGATCGCGCGATCCGCCCAGGTGACCAATTCTGCTCCCCGGCACCGCATCAGCGAGTGCAGCACGTAGCGCTGGGCGATCAGGGCGGCGGTCGCCGGGTCGCGTTCGGTGTTCACGATGTCCCAGGCGCGGTCGAGTCGCACCTGGGCCTCGGCGCCGCGGCCGCGCACCACGGCCAGGTAGGCCAGCACGGCGTCGCGCAGCGGTGTCTCGCGCAGGCTCTCCACCGCCGGAACCATCGCCCCGGCCCCCACGCAGTCACCGGCCGCCACCAGGGCGTCCACCGATCGGGTCAGCCTGTCGTCGTGCAGCAGCGGATCCGCGGTCAGCCGGCTGGCGTCACGGAACAGCTTCGCCGCCAATGCCCACGACCCGGCCGCGGCCCGGTCGTGCGCCGATTCGTCGACCCGGTCGGCCAGCGCGGGATCGGTTGTCGGAGTTGCGGCAACCAGGTGGCGCAGTCGCCGGGTCGGGTCCGTGACGATCTCAGCCGCTCGACGGTGCGCTTCGGCGGCGGCGTGAACGCCCATGAGCGTGATGACAGCGGCGGCAGTCATCGGATCATGTAGGCGCGGCCGGTACTCGGCCGCAATCGAGACCAACCCGGCAGCGACGCCGTCGTCTATAGCGGTGAGTGGGTCGACCAGTCCGGCCAACTGCACTGCGGTATCCAGAGATTCGCTTGTCGACAGGATCGCCAGCGCCTCGATCAGCGTGCGGGTCGCCTCGGTGCACCGGTCGAGCCGGGTGCTTACCTCAGCGGTGCGGTAGGCCGGGGCGGGCAGCGGGGCGTCCGGCTGCGTCCACACCGACGTCGGCAATTCGTCGAGCAGCGCGAGGACATCACGCGGATTGCCGTCGGTGTGGCGGGTCAGCCGGGCGGCCATCACGGGGTGCAGCATCAGGCCGCGCAGCCGCGCCAACTCCACCACTGCCGCGGAATCCAGCCCCGGCAGGGGCAATTCGTCGGCGCCTAACGAGCTCAGCAGGGGGGTCGACGTCGCCGAGGCAAGCACCACCAGCAGCGGCAGCGCCCGATGATGCCGCGTGAGACTGCTCAACGCCTGCAGCGAGACCGGATCGGCGTATTGTGCGTCGTCCACGGTGACCAGCACCGGGGTCCCGCCGCCGACCCGGTCGGCCAGCCAATCCGCCGCGGTGACCGGATCCAGCGGCGGCGTGTCAGCCAGCAGTTGACGCAGCACGCCGCCCGGGGTGCCGGTTTCCCAGTCCATCGCCTGGGCCGCATAGGTTGTCGTGCCGAGTGAGTCGCCCAGCTGATGCAGCAGCGCGGTCTTGCCGACTCCGGGCGGCCCGAGCAGGCACACCATCGCTGCGCCCCGAGCCGACGTCCCGAACCGGGAAGCCAGCTCGCTCAGCTGGCGATCACGTCCGACGAAGGTCACGGGCCCGGAGACCATCGGCACCTAACCCCTGTCCGTCGAGGTCGATAGTAGAAATCCAGCAGACCACAATCCGGCGCCCGCGCGGGAACCAAAGCAGGTATTACCGTCGCAGTTGTGACCATCACCCGGATGCCGGCCGCGTTCATCGGACACGGCAGCCCGATGAACGCCCTGGAACGCAATCGGTACACCGAAGCCTGGCGCGCCTTCGGTGCCGCCGTCGGCCGGCCGCGAGCGATCCTGATGATCTCGGCGCACTGGTACATCGGCGCGACCGCCGTCACCGCCATGCCGAAGCCGCGCACCATCCACGACTTCTTCGGGTTCCCGCAGGAGTTGTTCGACGTCTGTTACCCGGCGCCGGGGCTACCCCAGCTGGCCGAACAGGTCGCCGACACGGTAAAACCCACCTGGGTCGGTGCCGACAGGGACAGCTGGGGCATCGACCACGGCGCCTGGTCGGTGCTGGTGCATGCTTTTCCGGGAGCGACGATTCCGGTGGTCCAACTCTCGCTCAACGCCTTCAGTGGTCCCGACGAGCACCTGGAACTGGGCCGGCGGCTGGCACCGCTGCGCGATGACGGTGTGCTGATCATCGGCAGCGGCAACATCGTGCACAATCTGCGTGCACTGGACTTCGCCAAGCCGGACTTCGGGTATGAGTGGGCTCGTCGCTTCGACACCGCGGCACGCGAAATCCTGGCGAGCGCACCGACCGATGTGACGAAGCTGGACGCCCACCCGGATTTCCGCAGCGCCGTGCCGACCCCCGACCACTTCCTGCCGCTGCTCTACATCGCCGGGCTCGCCGACACCGAACCACTGAGCCCACTGGTGGACGGGTATGCGGCCGGATCGCTGTCGATGGCCTCGTACACCCTCGGACTCACCGGTGGCGCTCAGCCCTGATCGCCACCGGCCACCGGCAGCACGGTGCCGGTGATGTAGGACGCCTCCTGCGAGGCCAGGAAGCAGATCACCGCGGCTTGCTCATCGAGGGTGCCGTAGCGCTTGAGCAACGACGAGTCGATCGTCTGGTCGATGTGGGCCTGAAACCACGCCTGCTCGGTGTCGCCGGTGAGCTCTGGAGTGCCCCGCGGGATCCGCCGCGGCGGCGCCTGGGTGCCCCCGGGCGCGGTGGCGCACACCCGGATCCCGGCGTCGGCGTACTCCATGGCCAGCGAGGCCGTGATGGCGTTGACCCCGCCCTTGGCGGCCGAATACGGAATGCGGTGCACCCCCCGGGTCGCGGCCGACGAGACGTTGACGATCACACCGCTGCCGCGGGCGACCATGGCCGGCAGCGCCGCCCGGCAGGAGTACAGGGTGGTCAGCAGCGAGCGATCCACCTCGGCGCGGATCTCGGCGTCGGTGAATTCGGTGAACGGTTTGAAGTTGATCGCCCCGCCGACGTTGTTGATCAGTACGTCGATATGACCGAACCGCGAAAGTGCTTGTCGCACCAGGGCGGCGGCGCCTTCGGCCTGCTCGAGGTCGACGGTGACGGCCAGCGCCGGGGCATTGCCGGGGACCGGTGTGTCGGTGAGTTCGGCGGCCAGACCGGCGACCAGCTCGGAGCGATCCGCCAGCACCAGGGTCCCGCCCTCGGCATGGATTCGTCGGGCGGTGCGTTCCCCGATGCCCTGTGCCGCCCCGGTGATGACAACGACCTGGCCGTCGAAACGTCCGGGGGTGATGAGTTTGGGCCGGCGGGCCGCCAGCGTGTCGGCCATGGCGCGGCGCATGGTCTGCTTGGCCCGGTCGGCGTGTGCGGAGATCAGTGCTCGGGCGCCGGCGCGGTCACCGGCTTCGAAGGCGGTGACGATGTCGACGTGGTCGCGGGCGCACAGCGGGTGACACCAGGTGGCGTTGCGCAACACCTCGCCCATCCGGCCCTTCACCCCCAGTGCCTGATACGCCTGCAGCAGATGCTCGTTACCGGTCATCGTGAACAGATATTCGTGGAAGGCCGCGTTCGTATCGGTGTACGCGGCGGCGTCGACGAGTCGGTCGCCGTCGACGTAGGGCAGCGTGGATTCGGCCAGCAGCCGATAGCCGGTGAGTTGTCCGCCGCTGAGCCGGCCCAGGGTCAGCTCCACCGCGCCCAGTTCCAGGGCCTCGCGCGCCTCGAAGATCGCGTCGGATTCGTGCACCGCGGGATGCTCTTCGCCGATCTGATAACCGTCGGGGGCGACGGTGGCGGGCGCCGGTTCGGGCGGTGTGATCTCCGGCGGTGCGGCCGGAAAGAGCTCCTGGCCGATCACGGCGCGGCCCTCGAAGGCCGGCAGCAGGTCGCCGTCCTCGTCCAGGCCGACGTCGCCACCGGCACCGGCCGGGGTCAGCAGCTGGCCCAGCACCCGGTACGCGATGTCGCCCTCGGCGGTGGTGACCACGGCGCCCGGCCACGGGGCGATGTCGGCGGCGGGCAGCATCGGCTGGCCGATCACGGCGCGGGCGTCGGGTGCGGGCACCAGGTCCTCGGTGCGGACCGCTCTGGCCGCCGGGCTCACCGGAGCCTCCGGTTGGGCGGCGGGCGCCTCCGCGGCGGCCGGCGCCGCCAGGGCGAACTTCTCGTAGTAGAAGCCGGTCAGCGGGACCTGGGCGTCGGTGAGGTGTTTGCGCACCGCCTCGACCATGGGCGGTGGGCCGCAGACGTAGGTGGCGACGTCGCCGTCGTAGAGGTGCTCGGGGGAGATCAGGCTCATCACGTGCGCCCGCTCCGGCCCGCGGTTGCGCGCGGTGCTCTGCGGGTCAGAAACGCAGTAATCCCAACTGAATCCGGGCAGTCCGTCGGCGACCTCGGCGATCGCGTCGAGCGCCACCAGGTCGGTGTCGGTGCTGACCCCGTAGATCAGGTGGGCCCGGCGTCGGCTGCCGTCGTCGCGCAGCTTGCGCAGAATCGACAGCACCGGGGCCAGGCCGGTGCCGCCGGCCAGCAGCAGCACCGGGCGTTCGGTCTCGCGCAGGAAGAACGACCCGTGCGGTCCGGTGAACTCCAGGCGGTCACCGACCGCGGCGCGATCGGTGAGGTAGGTCGACATCACCCCGCCGGGCGTCAGCTTGACCAGAAACGTCAGCCGGTCATCGTTGGGGGCGTTGCTGAATGAATACGACCGGGTCTGGTCGGTGCCCGGCACCGCGATGTTGGCGTACTGGCCGGGCAGAAACGTCAGCTCGGCCCGGTGCTCGATCGCCACCCCGATCGCCATGGTGGTCGCCGACAGTCGTTCGAGTTGGGCCAGGGTGCCGGTGTAGGAGGTGGCCTGGGTCTTGGCGACCTCGGAGGTGCTGCGGATCTGCAGCACCAGATCCGAGCGCGGTTTCATCACGCACGGCAGGCAGTAGCCGGCCGCGGCCTCGTCCTCGGTGAGCGCGTCCGGCAGGTAACCGCCCAGGTCGTAGCTTCCCGACTCGCAGAACGCCTTACAGGTGCCGCACACGCCGTCCAGGCAGTCCACCGGGATGTTCACCCGTTGGCGGTAGGACGCCCCGGCGACCGTCTGATCCTCGGCGCACTCGACGAAGCGGGTGACACCGTCTTCGAAACCGAGCGCCACCTGGTGCAGCTTGGCGCCGTTCGCGGAGTCCACCGAGGATTGCGGGTGCGATGTGACGGTCATATTCGAGTCCTCAGATGTGATAGATGTCCACGACGTGGTCGATGTAGTCGTTCTTGAGCACCACGGTCTTTCGCCGGATCAGGGGCTGCTCGCCGGAGAAGTCGATGGTGTAGAACGACGTCCCGTAGTACGGGTCGACCTGTTCGTAGCGGTAATACATGGTGTGCCAGTTGAACCGGACGTCCACCACGTCGCCGCGGCGCTCGATGACCTCCACATTGGCGATGTTGTGGCTGGTGCGCGGGTCGGGCAGCGACGTCGCCGACGAACGCTCGGTGCGGATCCGGAAGACCCGATCGTGCAGGCCGCCCTTGTTCGCGTAGTACATCAGCGAGATCTCGGTCTGCGGGTCCTCGGTGAGGCGGTCGTCGACGTCCCAGGCGGGCATCCAGAACACGACGTCGTCGGCGTAGCACTCCAGCCACTTCTCGAACTCGCGGTCGTCGAGGTAGCGGGCTTCCCGGTACAGGAACGCCTCGATCGCGTTCTGGGTGATGTGCTTGGTGGCGGTCTGCGGGGATTCGGTGGTCGTCATGTCGATGCCTTCGTTCAGTGGCCGCAGGGGGTGCGGTCGAATCCGTTGGTCCCGGCGAGTTCTTTGGCGCGTTCGCGCTGCACGGCGTCGCGCATCGCCTCCAGCCAGTACTGGTCCTGCACGACGAACAGGCCTTCGTCCTCGGCCTTGACCCCCGAGGACACCACGTGGTGCATGCCCAGGGACTCGGCGACCGGGTCCGGGCCGGAGATCCAGTGCTGGGCACCGCGGCTGACGTCGTTCCACGGCGCGGTGCGGGCCCCGAAGCCGGTCTGCACCGAGCGGAACTCCTCCAGGTCGTCGGGGGTCGCCATCCCGCTGGCGTTGAAGAAGTCCTCGTACTGGCGGATCCGGTTGGCGCGGGCCTCGGCGCTCTCACCCTTGGGGGCGATGCAGTAGATGGTGATGTCGGTCTTATCGGCCGAGATGGGCTTGATCCGGCGGATCTGGGTGGAGAACTGATCCATCAGGTAGACGTTGGGGTACAGGCACAGGTTGCGGGATCCGGAAACCATGAACTCGCCCTTGGCTTTTCCGTGTGTTTCCCGGAGCCGGTCGATCTCGCTGTACAGTGGCCGGTCCTGCGGGTTGGCCGCCTGGGTCCACAGGCAGATGTGGCCGTTCGGGAACGCCCAGTAGCCGCCGCCCTCTTCGGCCCACTTGGAGGCGTCCAGGGCCTTGGTCTCGTTGGCGGAGTCGCCGGTGGCGCGCCGTGAGGTGGTGGCGGCGTAGTTCCAGTGCACCGAGGTCACGTGGTAGCCGTCGGCGCCGTTCTCGATCTGCACCTTCCAGTTGGCGTGCAGCGTGTAGGTGGACGTGCCGCGCAGCACCTCCAGTCCCTGGGGTGACTGGTCGACCAGCAGGTCGATGACTTTGGTTGAGTCACCGAGGTATTCGGTCAGCGGCACCACGTCGGGGTTGAGGCTGCCGAACAGGAAGCCGCGGTAGCTCTCGAAGCGGGCGACCTTGGTCATGTCGTGGGATCCGTTGGTGTCGAACTCGGGTGGATAGCCGGCGCCTTCGGGCAGCTTGACCTTCAGCAGCTTGCCGTCGTTGCGGAACGTCCACCCGTGGAACGGGCAGGTGAACGTCGACCGGTTGTCGGTCTTGCGCCGGCACAGCAGGGCCCCGCGGTGTGCGCATGCATTGATCAGGCAGTGCAGTTCGCCGTCCTTGTCGCGGGTGATCACCACCGGGCTGCGGCCGATGTCGGTGGTGAAGTAGTCGCCCGGGTTGGGGATCTGGCTCTCGTGCGCCAGGAAGACCCAGTTGCCCTCGAAGATGTAGCGCATCTCCAGCTCGAAGATCTCCGGGTCGGTGAAGATCTGCCGGTGCACCCGGTAGTTGCCGGCTTCGGGGTCGTCGATCACCGCGTCGTCGAGAATGCTCGCCAGGCGGTCGAGTCGAGATGTGGTCGGTGCGCTCATGGGGGCCTCCATCGGTCTGATCCCTCAACCCTCGCACCGCGTGTCGACGGTCACACCAGGCAAATGCCTAGTCGTGTACTGGGCATCGATTCATGAATTCTGGTTATTAATAACCGGAATACGCATCCTTGTTCTGTATGGATATCGGCCATAGTCTGAACATGTATCGCCCGTCACCTTGGGCGAATAAGGAGCGAAAACCATGGAGCTGCGGCACCTACGCTACTTCTGCGCAGTGGCCGAGACCTGCCATTTCGGCAAGGCGGCCGACCAGCTCCACGTCGCGCAGCCGGCACTGTCGTACGCGATCAGGCAGCTGGAGGCCGAGCTTGGCGTCAGCCTCTTCACCCGGACCACCCGACAGGTCGCACTCACCCCCGCCGGTGAATTCCTCCAGGGCGAGGCGGTGCGCATCCTGGCGGGCGTGTCCGCGGCCACCCGCGGGGTGCGGCGGATCGCCGACGGTCGCAGCGGACTGATCCGGCTGGGCATCACCGGCACGGCCGCGTTCTCGCATCTGCCGCGGCTGGCCCGCGCGGTCAAGGCCGAGCTGCCCGGCGTCGATCTGGAGATTCGTGCCGACATGCTCACCCCGGCGCAGTGCGATGCGCTGCGCGCCGGCGCGCTGGATCTGGGCGTGCTGCGGCCCCCGGCGCTCGGCGAGGGACTCGCACTGCAGACGATCGCCGTCGAGCCGCTGGTGCTGGCCGTCTCCGCCGATCATCGACTCGCCGTCGAGCCGGTGGTCTCGCTGTCGGATCTGCGCAATGAGAACTTCGTCGCCTATCAGAGCCGCGAGTCGGCGGTCAACGACGCGGTGCTGCGCAGTTGCCGCCAAGCCGGATTCGTCCCGCACCGCGAACATCTCGCCCCGGGCACCGCGGTGCTGCTGGCGCTGGTGGCCGCGGGCCTCGGGGTGGCCGTGGTGCCCGAATCGGTGCGTGGGCTGCCGCTGGAGGGCGTGGTGTTCCGCGAACTGCTCGACGCCGGAACCATCGAACTGTCGCTGGCCTGGCGCTCAGGCGAGGACAACCCGGTCATCGACGCGGTCGTCAGCGTCGTCCGGGCCGCGTTTCCGATGCTGACCACCGGAGGTGTGGGGTGAAAATCACTGCGCTGGAGGCGATTCCGTTCGCCATCCCGTACACCAAGCCGCTCAAGTTCGCCTCCGGCGAGGTGCACGTCGCCCAGCACGTCCTGGTTCGGGTGCACACCGACGACGGCGTGGTCGGTGTCGCCGAGGCGCCGCCGCGGCCGTTCACCTACGGCGAGACCCAGGACGGCATCATCGCGGTGATCGAGCAGATCTTCGCGCCGCAGCTGATCGGGCTGACCCTGCTCGACCGCGAGACGGCCGGTGCCCGGCTGGCCCGCACGGTGGGCAACCCGACGGCCAAAGCCGCGGTCGACATGGCGATCTGGGATGCGTTGGGGCAGACGCTGGGGCTGCCGGTCAGCGAACTGCTCGGCGGCTTCACCGACCGGATGCGGGTGTCGCACATGCTCGGCTTCGACGACCCGGCGGTGATGGTCGCCGACGCCGAGCGGATGCGGGATACCTACGGCATCACCACCTTCAAGGTGAAGGTGGGGCGCCGGCCGGTCGCCCTGGACACCGCCGTCGTCCGCGCCCTGCGGGAGAGATTCGGGGACGCCATCGAACTCTACGTCGACGGCAACCGCGGCTGGACGGCCTCGGAGTCGCTGCGCGCGATGAAAGAGATGGCCGATCTGGACCTGCTTTTCGCCGAGGAGTTGTGCCCGGCCGACGACGTGCTGGGCCGGCGCTGGCTGGTGAGCCGGCTCGACGTGCCGTTCATCGCCGACGAATCGGTGCCCACCCCGGCCGAGGTCACCCGCGAGGTGCTCGGCGGATCGGCCACCGCCATCTCGATCAAGACCGCCCGCACCGGGTTCACCGGCTCGCAGCGGGTGCACCACCTCGCCGAGGGGCTCGGCGTCGAGGTGGTGATGGGCAACCAGATCGACGGTCAGCTCGGCACGGCCTGCGCGGTGACGTTCGGCGCCGCCTACCAGCTGACGTCGCGCCGCGCCGGGGAGTTGTCCAACTTCCTGGACATGAGCGACGACCTGCTCGCCGAACCGCTGCAGATCCGCGACGGCGTCCTGCACGTGCCGCCCGGAAACGGACTCGGGGTGGCGATCGATCCCGACAAGCTCGCACGCTACCGAACCGATTCCTGAGTTACCGAGGAGAAGAGACGATGACCACGATGGATACCTCGCAGGCGACCGCCGCAGCGTCGGGCAATGCGGCGACCGAACGATTCAGCCTTGATAAATCCGCGTTCGCGAAGGTCAAAGACACCCCGGTCGAACGGGTGGACATGCTGGCCCGCGAGGTGCTCGACGCGGTGCACGCGACCATCCGGCGCCACCGGGTCAGCTATGACGAGTACAACGCGCTCAAGGCCTGGCTGATCCAGGTCGGCGCCGACGGCGAATGGCCGCTGTTCCTCGATGTCTGGGTCGAGCACGTCATCGAGGAGGTCGCCACATCTGGCCGGCAGGGCAACAAGGGCAGCATCGAGGGGCCGTACTACGTGCCGGATGCGCCCGAGCGCGGTGCCCGCGGCGCCGTCCCGATGCGGCCGGAGGAGAAGGGCAGACCGCTGGTGTGGCAGGGCACCATCACCGGCACCGACGGCAAACCCCTCGCCGGCAAGGTCGAGCTCTGGCACGCCGACTCCGACGGCTTCTATTCGCAGTACGCGCCGGGGCTGCCGGAGTGGAATCTGCGCGGCACGTTCTGCACCGGTGCCGACGGCAGATTCGAGATCACCACGATCCGGCCCGCGCCGTACCAGATTCCCACCGACGGCGCCTGCGGCAAACTGATCGCCGCGGCAGGCTGGCACGCGTGGCGCCCGGCGCACCTGCACGTCAAGGTGTCCGCTCCGGGGCACGAACTGCTCACCGCGCAGCTGTACTTCCCCGGCGACCCGCACAACGACGACGATGTCGCCACCGCGGTGAAGCCGGAGTTGATGCTCAACCCGATGGAGCAACCCGACGGCAGCTTCACGTTGCGCTATGACTTCGTCCTCGACCCGGGGGTTTGAGGCCATGCTGTTTCACGTCCGGATGGATGTGCGGATCCCGCATGATCTCGACCCGCGGCAGTGCGCCGAGATCGTCGCCCGCGAAAAGGCCTACTCGCAGGAGCTGCAGCGGTCCGGCAAGTGGCCGCACATCTGGCGGATCGCCGGGCAGTACTCCAACTTCTCGATATTCGACGTGGAATCCAATGACGAACTCCACGAGATTCTTTCGGGCCTGCCGTTGTTCGCCTACATGGATATCCGGGTGACACCGCTGGCAACGCACCCCAGTGACGTCAAGGCGCCCGGACAGTAGCCGGCCGCCGAGGTTTACGTGGTGGCCGGCGTGGGTACCTGCGGTGTTGCACTGTCATAAGTAGGGAGGAGCTTCACGATGGGACTGGCAGACAAGGCCAAGCACGCCGCGCAGGACATCGCAGGTAAGGCCAAAGAGGCCGTCGGCAATGTCACCGGCGACGACGACCTGCGCAACGAGGGCAAGGCCGATCAGGCCAAGTCCAGCCTGAAACAGGCCGGCGAGAACATCAAAGACGCCTTCAAGGATTAGCTGATCCAGCACGCCGCCCGGTGCGCCTGCCCACGGCGCACCGGGCGGCTGCGCGCTCAGCGAGCCCGAATATCGGCGGTCACCGCGCCGGTCAGCGCGATCAGATCCGCAGGTGCCAGCGCCACGTCCCAGCCGCGCTGCCCGGCACTGCACAGCACCTTCTCGAAGCCCAGCGCCGAGGAGTCCACCACCGTCGGCAACGCCTTACGCTGCCCGAGCGGCGAAATGCCACCCAGCACGTACCCGCTCGACCGTTGCGCCGTCGCCGGATCGGCCATCGCGGCCTTGGCCGCCCCGAGGGCGGCGGCGACCGCCTTGAGTGACAGCTTCGTCGCCGAAGGTCTGGCTGCGGGGATCGTGGTGGTAGCGCAGCACCTCATGGGGCACCTGTGCGGCGACCAGGGCCGCAATGGCCCGGGTTGCCGCGCGACTCACCGGGCCAGGATAACGGCCGGAAATAGCCGTATGGCTCACGCTGTTGAGCAAGGCAGACGTGTGGTCGCTGCATATGCTGCCGGTCACGGTCCTAGGATCGGAAGGAGTCGTCGATGTCAACGGCGGTCGGTCTGCTGGAAATCGAGCCACTGGACGTGAGCATCGCGAGAGAAGGGACCGCTGCAATCGACATGGCTGACGCCGAAGGCACCAAGACCCCCGTGCGTACCGACGAAACCGACGAGCAGCTGACCGCGCGCTTCGAGCGCGACGCGATCCCGATGCTCGACCAGCTCTACGGGGGTGCGCTGCGGATGACGCGCAATCCCGCCGACGCCGAGGACCTGCTGCAGGAGACCATGGTCAAGGCCTACGCCGGGTTCCGCTCGTTCCGCGACGGCACCAACCTCAAGGCCTGGCTGTACCGCATCCTGACCAACACCTACATCAACAGCTACCGCAAGAAGCAGCGCTCACCGGCGGAATACCCCACCGAGGAGATCACCGACTGGCAGCTGGCGGCCACCGCCGAGCACACCTCGACGGGGCTGCGCTCCGCGGAGGTGGAGGCCTTGGAGTCGCTGCCGGACACCGAGATCAAAGAGGCGCTGCAGCAGCTGCCCGAAGAGTTCCGGATGGCGGTGTACTACGCCGACGTCGAAGGATTCCCCTACAAGGAGATCGCCGAGATCATGGATACACCGATCGGCACGGTGATGTCGCGACTGCACCGCGGCAGGCGTCAGCTGCGCACGTTATTGGCAGATGTGGCCCGAGACCGCGGTTTCATCCGCGACGGGCACGCACCCGAGGAGATGTCGTCGTGACCGAACACGGGCACAGCACGCCGAACCCGGATCAGTCGATGGTGGACTGTTCCGAGGTGATCGCCGAGGTGTGGACGCTGCTGGACGGTGAGTGCACCGCTGAGAGCAAGGCCAGGCTGCGGGAGCACCTCGAAGCATGCCCGGGCTGCCTGCGGCATTACGGGGTCGAGGAGCGGATCAAGGCGCTGATCGCCACCAAATGCAGTGGCGACAAGGCGCCGCCGAAGCTCTACGAGCGGGTGCGGTTGGAGATCAGCCAGACCACGATCATCCGGACTTACGAGTAGAAGCGCCTACTTCACGGCCTTCGAGCCGGCGTTGGGCCGCTTGCCGTGGTTGGCTTTGCTGTGCTTACGATCGCGCTTCTTGCGGCCACGCTTTGCCATGATTGACCCTCCTAGCAGGTATTCCGGCTGGACAGTCTCTCATACCGCCGGGTGTGACGCGGGCGGCGGGGCCGTAAGGCCGCCCCGCCGCCGCGCCCCGTCGAGCTAGTTCTTGGATCCGCTGAACGTCCGCGACCCCGCCAGGGTCTGCGGTACGAACCCCGGCGCCGGCGCGGCGGCAGCGGGTGGCGTCCCGACCGGCGGCGTCTCCAGGGCGGGTGCACCCGGGACCCCGGCGGCCGGCGGCGTCAAGGAGCTGACATCGGACGGCATGATCGAGCCGACGCCGGGCACCACTTTGTTGAGCATGCCGTTGAGCACCTGCAGGAAGGAGTTGGCGGCGTTGACGCCGGCCGAGGAGTTTCCCACGGCGGCTCCGGGCACACCGGGCACACCGGGCACCCCGGGCAACGCTGCGGCACCGGGCAACGCCGGGGCACTGATCGGGGCCGGGATCGGCATCGGGTCGTCGACCAGGGTCGGGGCGGCCTTGGCGGAGGCGACACCGAATCCGAGGGTGGCCGCCGTCATGGCGCTGACGCACACCAGGGGCAACCGGACCCGCGGGTCGGAGATGCTGGGAAGGGACCGGGGAAAGGACCGGGAACGGGACTGGGCGACAGACCAAGGGGCAACGGACCAGGCAACAGACCGGGAAACAAACAAGGCACTACTCCTCAAGTTCGACTTCGACTCGTCTCGCGCCACGGCGAATACGTCACGCGTTCGAAACACTCGAGTAACGGTGCTATGCAAATGTCACAGGAGAAACACGACACTGTCACGTTCGGAACTCTCTACGTCCTCTTAGAGATCTTGGAGTTCGCTTACCCGAGCGCCGTGCTCAACGTCCGGGGGTGTTGTGGTTCCATAAAGACCAAGGATTTTCTCCGATCAGGGCGACCAGGTGATGAACGAGGTGAAGATGGCCGAGGATGTTCGCGCGGAGATCGTGGCCAGCGTGCTCGAAGTCGTGGTCCGCGAGGGCGAACAGATCAACGAGGGCGACACCGTGGTGCTGCTCGAGTCGATGAAGATGGAGATCCCGGTGCTGGCCGAGAACGCCGGCACCGTCAGCAAGGTGGCTGTGAAGGTCGGTGACGTCATCCAGGCCGGCGACCTGATTGCCGTCATCAGCTGATCCCGGCATTCGCTCCACGCGAATGAACGATGTCCACCCTCGGTGACCTGCTGGCCGAGCACACCGTCCTGCCGGGCAGGGCGGTGGATCATCTGCACGTCGTGGTCGGGGAGTGGCAGCTGCTGGCGGACCTGTCGTTCGCCGACTATCTGATGTGGGTGCGCGGTGACGCCGACGCCGGTGAGCCGCTGGTCTGCGTGGCGCAGTGCCGGCCCAACACCGCCTCCACGGTGCTGCTCAGCGACGCCGTCGGCACCGTCGTCGCCGCCGAAGCGCTACCGTTGGTGGTGGCGGCCTTCGCATCGGAAACGATAGAGAGAGCCGACGTTGAGATCTCGGAAAGCATTGTCGTGCAAGAAGAGTCCCCAAACAATATTGAAGCCGTCCCGATCCGGTTCGAGGATCGGGTGGTGGCTGTTCTGACCCATCAGCACGCGCACGCCTCCGGGCGCGAACCGAGCCGGCTGGAGGCGGCGTACCTGGACTGCGCGGCGGATCTGTTGCAGATGATTTCCCAGGGCACCTTCCCGGGAACCGGTGACCTGGTGGTGTCGCACTCGGGTCCGCGGGTCGGTGACGGCTTCATCCGGGTCGGGGTCGACGGCACGGTGCGCTACGCCAGCCCGAATGCGGTGTCGGCGTATCACCGGATGGGCTTGGACGCGGAGCTGGCCGGGCACGACCTGGTGGCCGTCACCCGACCCCTGATCTCGGACCCGTTCGAGGCGCGCGAGTTGGCCGAGCACGTCGGCGAATCACTGTCCGGCGGGGCGAGTATGCGCTTCGAGGTCGACGCCGGCGGCGCGGTTGTACTGCTGCGCACGCTGCCGCTGATCGCGAACGGCGAGCCGACCGGGGCCGCCGTGCTGGTGCGTGATGTCACCGAGGTGAAGCGCCGGGACCGCGCCCTGCTGTCCAAGGATGCGACGATCCGCGAGATCCACCACCGGGTGAAGAACAACCTGCAGACCGTCGCGGCACTGCTGCGCCTGCAGGCCCGCCGCACCGCCAGCACCGAGGGACGCGAGGCACTGTTGGAGTCGGTGCGGCGGGTGGCGTCCATCGCGCTGGTCCACGAAGCCCTGTCGATGGCGGTCGATGAGGTGGTGAACCTCGACAAGGTGATCGATCGGATTCTGCCGATGATGAACGACGTCGCCAGCGTGGACACCCCGATCCACGTCAGCCGGACGGGTGTTCTCGGCGCGCTGGACGCCGACCGGGCCACCGCGCTGATCATGGTGATCACCGAGCTGGTGCAGAACGCGATTGAGCACGCCTTCGACGCCGGCGAGCATCCGCGCGGTGTGATGATCCGGGCCGAACGCTCAGCGCGCTGGCTCGACGTGGTGGTGCACGACGACGGTCACGGACTGCCGGAGGGTTTCAGCCTGGAGAACTCCGACCGGCTCGGGCTGCATATCGTCAACACCCTGGTGTCCGGGGAGCTCGACGGTTCGCTGACCGCGCGCGACGCCCCGGGCGGGGGGACCGAGATGGTGCTGCGGGTGCCGGTCGGGAGCCGACGGCCCCGCCAGGCGCTGTAGAACCCGATGCGAAACGGCGCGGCCCCGACCGGGAAGGTCGGGGCCGCGCCGTCTGGCAGTGCTTGGCGGGTCAGACCCCGCTGCGTGCCCGAGTGCGGGCGTTGCGGCGCTTGAGCGCACGCCGCTCGTCTTCGCTCATGCCGCCCCACACGCCGGCGTCCTGACCGGTTTCCAGCGCCCACGTGAGGCATTCGGTGACCACTGGGCACCGGGTGCAGACCTGCTTCGCGGCCGCGATCTGAGCAAGCGCGGGACCGCTGTTTCCCACCGGGAAGAACAGCTCCGGGTCCTCGTCGCGACAGACCGCCTTGTGGCGCCAATCCATAGGTCTCCAACTCCTCACTCTGGGCGCAGCGGCGTGCGCAACGATGTTTCTTAACTGTTATGTGCGGCGCAAGAAATGGTTACGGCTTACGTCCGATCGATTGATCGTTTCACAACCTGGACAGATGTCAAGGGTGCGCTTTATCACGTGGCCGACGTCACGTCCGCGCGGGGCTGCTCCCGGAGATTCCGCAGGGATGTACTAACATGAGACCCTCTGTGCGCTCGTCACCGGAATGTTCGCCATCTCCGCAGTTCAGCAAAGTATTTTAGCCGGCGGCGCCACCACGCTCAAAGCGTCCGGGACCGCGCGGAACGTCATCGAGGTACGCAGCCCGAGGTACTCGCCGTCGATCTGCGTGGCGATAGGCGTGTCGCCCGCGTCGACGCGCAAAGTGGCCACATTGTCATCGCGAATGAGTTGTTTGGCGCGCGGGTTCGGTCGTTTCGACAGCATCTGGCGGACCAGTCGCAGGGTCGGCAGCACCTTCAGGCTGGTGGTAGCGAATAAGCCCATGCCCGACTCGAAAGTGGTGTCGGGGTTGGTGAACACCGACCGCTGATCGGCGTAGGTCCACGGGCTGCAGTTCGAGATGAAGGCGAAGTGCACGCCGGTGATCGGGTCGGCGTCGTTGATCTGCAGGGTCAGGGTCGGTTCACGCCGGGTGGCGGCCAGCACCGTGCGGACCGCCGCGCGGATGTAGCGCAGTGCGCTGACATCGCCGCCCTTCTCGCGCTCGGCCTCGACCGCGGCCACAACCGCACCGTCGAGGCCCATGCCGGCGTTGAGCACAGACCACCGCTCACCGCAGTCGATCAACCCGATTCGACGCCAATTCGGGTGTCTGTCAACATCTTCGATCAACTCGATCAGTTGATTGGTAGCCGCGATAGGGTCGGCGGCCATCCCGAGTGAACGGGCGAAGACATTCGCCGACCCGCCGGGCACCACCGCCACCGCGGGCAGGTGCGGCGGCGGCGCGGAGCCGGGCTCGCCGAGTAGACCGTTGACCACACCGTGCACGGTGCCGTCGCCGCCGTGGGCGATCACCAGGTCGATCCCATCGCGGGCGGCGGCCTGGCTGATCTCGATGGCGTGGCCGCGGTAGTCGGTGTGCGCGACGGTCAGCTCGAGCCGGCTCTTGAGGGCGTGCGCCAACAGATCGCGGCCGGCCGCGGTGGTAGAGGTGGCATTGGGATTCACGATCAGCACGGCACGCACAAGGTAAGAGTCTATGGGCAATCGGCGGGTGGTCGGGGCGTGGTTAGGCTGGCCGCGTGACCGACCACGCCGACCGGCCGCCCGCCGTGCTCGTTGCCGGCGGGATCGTCGCGGCTCAGGGGGCGGCCGCGCTGGCGGTGGCGGCGGTGCTGGTGGTGCGCGGCCTGGCAGGCGCGGATCAGCAGGTGGTCAGCGGTTACGGCACTGCGGTGTGGTTCGCGCTGATCGGTGCCGCGGTGCTGGCCGCCGGCTGGACTCTGCTGCGGGGACGGCGGGCCGGGCGCGGCGTCGCGGTGATCACCAACCTGACCCTGCTGCCGGTCGCCTGGTATCTGGGTGTCGGATCGCAGCGCTGGGGTTACGGCGTGGCGGTCGCGGTGGTGGCGCTGGCGGTGCTGGCGGCGCTGTTCAGTCCGGCGGCGCTGCGCTGGGCAGCTGGGCGCCCAGCGCCGTCAGGATCGTCCTGAACTTCGTCACGGTCTCGGCCAGTTCGTCGGCCGGATCGGATTCGGCGACGATCCCGCCGCCGGCGTGCGCCAGTGCGGATCGCCGGTCAGCGGAGAGCCGCGCGCCGCGGATCGACACCACCCAGGCGCCGTCACCGTCGGCGTCGCACCAGCCCACCGCGCCGGCATAGAAACCCCGGTCGCCTTCCAGTTCGGTGATCAGGTCGACCGCGGCGGCGGTAGGGACGCCGCCGACCGCGGCGGTCGGGTGCAGCGCCAGCGCCAGATCCAGTGCCGTGGTGGAGGTGTCGCGCAGCCGGCCGCTGATCGGGGTGCTCAGGTGCCACACCGCTGCGGTGCCGGTCAGCCGAGCGGGCGCGACGTCCAACTCGGCGCAGAGCGGTTCCAGCACGGCCCGCAGCTGATCGACGACGAGCTGGTGCTCGTGGCGGTTCTTGCCGGATTCGGCCAGCGCGGCGCCGTTGGCGGCGTCGACGTCCGGGTCGGGAGAGCGGGGTGCGGAGCCGGCGAACGGCCGGCAGGTGACCCGGTCGCCGTCGCGGGCGACCAGCAACTCGGGGCTGGCGCCCACCAGCACCGTGCCGGTGTGCTCACCGCCGGCCGCGCTCAGGTCGGACAGGTAGCCGTAACTGCTCGGGTCGGCGGCCACCAGGCGGCGCAACACGGCGCCGGCGTCCAGCGGTGCGTCGGCGGCCAGCGCCAGCCCGCGGGCCAGCACCACCTTGTGCAGCACCGCTCGCGGTGCCCTCAGCTCGTCGAGTGCCCGGCGAATCCGGGCTCGGTGCTCCTCGGGCTCGGGCAGGGCCCCGGCGATGTGCACCGCAGGCATCACCGGATCCGCCTGCGGTGGCAGGGCATCGGTGCGGTACACCCGATGGGGGGTGAACAGCGCGGTCGCGGCGCCCGGTCGGAAAGGCAACGCGCCCAGAATAATTGACGCTCGGCCATCGGCCAGTGCGGCTCGCGCGTCAGCGACGTCGCTGAAGCCGGCTGCCACCTCATCGGCCCACAGCGTTCCGCCCGGTCCGGACAGCACGAATGCCGGTGTGCTCACGGTGCTTCCGGCCCGGTCAGGCCGAGTGCCGCCAGCTGGCGTACTCCGTGCTCGAATCCGCAGACGGCCACCGACGCCGGCGGCATCGCGAACCGGGCGCCGTCGGCCAGTGCCAGATCCAGCCAGCGGGTGATCACCGCCCGGGAGAAATGCGCGTGCCCGACGAACACCACGTCGCGGGTCGCCAACTGCGCCAGCGCGACTGCCACCATCCGATCGGCGCGGTCGCTGACCTGGGCCACGGTCTCGCCGCCGGGGCTGCCGTGTGTCCAGACCAGCCAATCGGATTCCGATTCGCGGATCTCTGGCGTGGTCAGTCCCTCGTAGCGCCCGTAGTCCCATTCGGCGAGGTCCTCGGAGGTCTCATCGACATGCAGGCCGGCGAGTTCGGCGGTCACTTGGGCGCGCCGGCGCGGGCTGCAGATCACCAGCGCGTTGTCGGGCGCCAGCTTGGTCAGCGTCGCGCGGGCGGCGACGGCCTGACGCCGGCCGATGTCGGTCAGATCCAGGTCGGTGCGTCCGGTGTGCCGGCCGCTGCGGGACCACTCGGTCTCACCGTGGCGCAGCAGCAGCAGGCGGTGCCCGTCGATCCCCACGCCTGCCGATTCTGCCCGACGGCAGACTGTCGGGTCACCGGGCGTGCCAGTATGTCGGTGTGACGGGCATGCGAATCTTGGCGGTTGCCAATCAGAAAGGCGGCGTGGCCAAGACCACGACCGTGGCCTCGCTGGGCGCGGCGATGGCCGAGCTGGGCCGGCGGGTGCTGCTGGTCGACCTCGACCCGCAGGGCTGCCTGACGTTCTCGTTGGGACACGACCCCGACAAGCTGCCGGTATCGGTGCACGAGGTGCTGCTCGGTGATGTCGAACCCAGCGCCGCACTGGTGCCGACCGGCGAAGGTATGACGTTGCTGCCGGCCAACATCGACCTGGCCGGCGCGGAGGCGATGCTGCTGATGAGGGCTGGCCGCGAGTACGCCTTGCAGCGGGCGCTGGCCAAACTGGACGACCAGTTCGACGTGGCCATCATCGACTGCCCGCCGTCACTGGGGGTGCTCACCCTCAACGGGCTCACCGCGGCCGGCGAGGTGATCGTGCCGCTGCAGTGCGAGACCCTGGCGCACCGCGGCGTCGGGCAGCTCCTGCGCACCGTCAACGACGTCCAGCAGATCACCAACCCGAAGCTGCGTCTGCTCGGGGCGCTGCCCACCCTGTATGACTCGCGCACCACGCACAGCCGTGACGTGTTGCTCGACGTCGCCGACCGCTACAGCCTGCCGGTGCTGGCCCCGCCGATCCCGCGCACGGTGCGCTTCGCCGAGGCCAGCGCGTCGGGAGCCTCGGTGATGGCCGGGCGCAAGAACAAGGGCGCGCAGGCCTACCGGCAGCTGGCCGAGGCGCTGCTCAAGCACTGGAAGAACGGCAAGGCGCTGCCGACTTTCACCCCGGAGGTCTAGCCCGGGAAAACTCAGCCCAGCCCCACCACGGTGTCGTCGCGCTGTTCGAGGATCATCGGGCCGGACACCACCGGAAACACCGAGGACACCCCGGCCGGACGACTGACCGGGATAACGCGTTCGGGTGCACCGGTCTTCTGGTCGTAGACGCCGACGCCGCCGGTGACGGGAATCAGCAGCCGATCGGCCATGATCGCCGCGGGCCCCAGCGGAACCGCGGGCCCGGACGCGCCGATGGTGTACCGGTAGGCCAGGGTGCCCGAATCGAACACCAGCACCGCGTCGCCGGTCCACCAGCAGATCAACCCGGTGGGCCGCGACACCGTCACGGCGGCGCTGGCGGCGGTGGGTTCGGCCGGCAGCAGTGTCTTGGCGATCACGGTGCCGGTCTGGTCGAAGACCTCGACCCGCGGCTCCGGGGTGGGCAGGTACACCGCGGTGTTGGTGCCGGTGTCGGATTCGGTGACCGCCAGCACCCGGGCCCCGGAGTCGGCGGCCACCCCCAGGTCGGGGACATGCTGCTGTTCGGGTTCGTCCTCGTCCTTGGCGGGGCGCAGCAGCGTCAATTGCAGATCTGCCTGGCCGGCGCAGGACTCCAGCACCGAGACCGCCGCGGACGACGCCGCCGCCGACACCAGGATGCAGCCCTGGCCGCGGCCGCGGGCCGACGGCTTCACCCGGGCGTCGATCTCGCCGTAGGACAGCACCCGCACCATGTCCGAGCGCCATAGTTCCAGGCGGGTGCGCCCGGCCGAGAGCACCGCGCTGCCCTCCGAGGTGACGGTGACGGTCTTGTCGGCGTAGCTGGTCCGGGACGGCCCGCGCATGCCGGTCGCAGCGGTGACGGTGCTGACCTGGCCGCAGCCGCGGGAGTCGGGATACACCCCGACGGCCTGACGGTAGATCCACGACACCGCGCACAGGTCGACCCCGCGCGCATAGCTCCAGCGCTGCTCGCCGGTATTGGGGTCGCGCCCGGTCATCTGCGGCCCGTCGCCGGTGATCAGCGTGCCGGAGACCACCACCGGGGAACCGGTGGCCGGGCTGGCCGCGGTCCAGCGCTGGCTCAGTGCCGTCGGCACCATGACCGCCGACTGCGGGTTGGCTGAGATGTCCGATGCCGGGCGGAGGACGGTGGCGCGGGCGTCACTGGTCCACCAGATGGCCGCCCCGGCGATCACGACCGCGGCGGCTATCGCTGCGGCAGCCATCAGATCGCCTCTGGTGCGGCGTTCCGGTCGGACCATCGGACCTGCGCTCAGCTGCCGTTCGCGGCCGCGACGGCGGGCTTGTTCGGCCGCCGGCGGCGACGACGCCGTGGCGCGGCCTGGCCGTTGTCGTCAGTGGCCGCTGCGGTCTCGGCAGTGGTCTGCGGTGCGGTGCCGTCGCCCTGGCCGCCGCGGGTGCGCCGCCGTGACCGGTTCGGGTTGCGGGGCTCGCGCCGGCGGTCGGCGGAGGTCTCGCGGCGCTCGCCGTCCTCCCGCTTGGCCGGTGCGCGGCGCGGCTTGCCGATGCTGCCGGTTACATCGGTGGGGATGTTGAGCTCGGTGAACAGATGCGGGGAGCTGGAGTAGGTCTCGGCCGGGTCCGGGCAGCACAGGTTCAATGCCTTGTCGATCATCGTCCAGCGGGCCAGCTCGTCCCAGTCCACCAGCGTGACCGCGACGCCGGTGCGGCCCGCCCGGCCGGTGCGGCCGATCCGGTGCACGTAGGTCTTCTCGTCGTCGGGGCACTGGTAGTTGATGACGTGCGTGACGTCGTCGATGTCGATACCGCGGGCGGCCACGTCGGTGGCCACCAGCACATCGATCTCACCGCCGCGGAACTGCTTGAGCGCCTTCTCCCGGGCCACCTGACCCAGGTCGCCGTGCACCGCCCCGACCTTGAAACCGCGCTCGCCCAGATCGTCGGCGACCTTCTGCGCGGTGCGCTTGGTGCGGGTGAAGATCATCGTCGCGCCGCGGCCGCGGGCCTGCAGCACCCGGGCGACCAGTTCCGCCTTGTCCAGCGCGTGGGCGCGGTAGACGAACTGCTCGGTCGCGTCGTGCACCGCCGAGGAGTGCGGCGCCTCGGCGCGGATGTGGGTGGGCTGGTTCATGAAGCTGCGGGCCAGCGTGATGATCGGGCCGGGCATGGTCGCCGAGAACAGCATCGACTGCCGGTCGTCGGGGATGCGGGCCAGGATGCGCTCGATGTCGGGCAAAAAGCCCAGGTCCAGCATCTCGTCGGCCTCATCGAGTACCAGGACCGCCAAGCCGCCCAGCTGCAGGTGGCCCTGCTGGGCCAGGTCGAGCAGGCGGCCCGGGGTGCCCACCACCACGTCGGCGCCGGCCTGCAGCGCCTCGATCTGCGGCTCGTAGGGCCGGCCGCCGTAGATGGCCTGCACCGACAGCGGACGCTCTCCGGCAGTCAGGTACTTGGCCGCGTCGGCGAGGTCGCCGGAGACCTGGATGCACAGCTCACGGGTGGGCACCACGACCAGCGCCCGCGGAATGCCGGACAGCGGCCGGTCGGTGCTGGTGGTCACACGCTGCAGCAGCGGGACGCCGAAGCCGTAGGTCTTACCCATGCCGGTGCGGGCCTGGCCGATCAGGTCGTCGCCGGCCAGGGCCAGCGGCAGCGTCAGCTCCTGAATCGCGAAGGCATGCTCGATGCCGTCCTCGGCCAGGGCGCGCACGATCTCATCGCGGACGCCCAGTTCGGCGAAGCTCGGGGGAGTGGTCGGGGTGGTGGTGGAGATAAGCGGGGTCATGCGCTGGCAGATGCCTTTCGAAGTCGGCGCGGTATGTCGGTCGATCGCGGTGTGGTTCGGGCGCACACACTGCGACAGTCGATACCTTGCCGATTCGGGGCCTCACACTCGCTGAGGAGGCGGGCCACCCGCGTGCACGCATATTGCGCGGCAGCGCCGAGAACGGCACTGCCTGCTGGTCATAGTACCTGGTCGGGCCGGACATCCGCCTATCGCAGCGCAACGCCTACAGTGTGGTGATGAATTCGGTTCCCTCGGCCGACCCGGTGGCGCAGGCTGAAAAGCCGCGGTTGTCCGCCGATCATCCCGGTGTCAACGAGCTTTTCGCGCTGCTGGCCTACGGCGAGGTGGCGGCGTTCTACCGGCTCACCGACGAGGCCCGGATGGCGCCCGACCTACGTGGTCGGATCTCGATGGCGGCCATGGCCGCAGCCGAGATGGGGCACTACGAACTGCTGCGTGCGGCACTGCACTCCCGTGGCGTCGACGTGGTGGCCGCGATGTCGAAATACGCCACCGCCCTGGACAATTACCATCGACTGACCATGCCCAGCACCTGGCTGGAGGCTCTGGTCAAGACCTACGTCGGTGACGCGATGGCCGCCGACCTCTACCGGCATATCGCCGACGGGCTCCCCGATGAGGCGGCCGACGTGGTGCGCGCCGTGCTCGCCGAGACCCACCACTCCCAGTTCGTGCTGGAGGAGGTGCGCAGCGCGGTGACGGCCAGCGCCAAACAGCGCAGCCGGCTTGCGCTGTGGTCGCGCCGGCTGCTCGGCGAGGCGATCACCCAGGCCCAGTACGTGTTGGCCGACCACGATGAACTCGTGGACCTGGTGGTGTCGGGCTCGGCGGGGCTCAGCCACCTGGCGGCGTTCTTCGACCGGGTCCAGCACACCCATGACGAACGGATGCGCGAACTCGGGCTGGCCTGAAGCGGCGTCCCAATCCCTGGTGTCACAAGAGCATCCTGAATAACTTTGGCCTCTGAGCTGGTGGGGTGAGATCTTTACGGATCGGATATCGCCGGCGATAGCGCTCGCCGCAGGCGCCGGGCCTGATAGAGCTGGGACGTACGGGATCCGGCGTTATCGCCGACGGCGAACGGCCGGTGCGCACCAACCGCGACGCCGTCCACTAGCCTGCTTACAACGCCCACCGCGAAACGAAAGGGGCCGGCGTGGAGGTCAAGATCGGGGTCACCGACAGTGCGCGCGAACTGGTCATCAACAGCTCGCAGACGCCAGACGAGGTCGAGAAACTGGTCTCCGCCGCGCTGGGGAAGGGCACGGAACTGCTCGCCCTGACCGATGAGAAGGGCCGCCGCTACCTGGTGCAGGCCGCCAAGATCGCCTACGTGGAGATCGGCGTCGCGGACAGCCGCCGGGTCGGGTTCGGGATCGGCGCGGACGCCGCTAGCGCATAAGCGGCACGTGTGACAGCCCGCCCCAGGCGAACGCCACCGTGCCGTCGATGGCGTCCTCTTTGGAGATCGGGCGGTCACTGTCCAGCCAGTAGCGGGCGCAGTCGACGCTGATCGCCACCAACCCCACCGCGACCATCCGGGAGCGGTGCGGGTCCAGGCCGGAATCGTGGCTGACCAGATCGAAAACCGCGTCGATGCAGGACTCGGTGGCCACCCGAACCTGGACCGCCACCTGCGGCTCGGCCACGTTGTCGTTCTCGAAGATCAGCCGGTAGCCCTGGCCGTCGTGCTCGATGAAATCGAAGAACGCCTGAACCGCCGACCGCACCCGCTGGCGGTTGTCGGTGGTGGTCCGCAGCGCCTGGCGCACACCGGAGACCAGGTTCTCGACGTGTTTGGCCAGCACCGCGAGGTACAGCTCCAGCTTCGAGGCGAAGTGCTGGTAGAGGATCGGTTTACTGACACCGGCACGGTCGGCGATCTCATCCATCCCGGCGGCGTGGTAGCCACGGTCGACGAACACCTCGCTGGCGGCGATCAGCAGCTGGCCACGGCGCTCGTCACGGGGCAGTCGGCTGCCCCGGCGGTTGCCGGTCGCTGCCTTGACAGCGCCAGAGCCGCGCCCGGCCGACTTTGCGGCGGCGCGCTCAGCCGTGTCGATCGGTTTGCTCATCGACTCCTCAATCTCCGGTTCTGCCGACCGTCGGGCATGCTCACTCGACGGCCGGTGCGTGACAGCGAGACTACGCGCCGTGACCGTCACATCCGCCATCGACATCCGCCAATGCCACGTCGGATACCTTCGGGGCCGTCTTCCGGGGTGCTCCGGATGACCCCCGGTTGGCGCGGCGAAGAGTCCCAGCTCGCGGTGGCTGTGTCATCCTGGGACGGTGACCTACGACCCGGGGCGGCACGGCGGTCGAACCCCGGTGCTTCGGGATCGCTTCCGTGAACCGCTGCGCGCCCAGCGTGACCCGCTGGCGGCCGGTGCCGGGCGGGTGCGCTCTGAGCGCGACATCCACCGCCAGTGGCGCAAGCAGAGCTGGTTGGGCCGGTTCGTGTCCACCTACGGCTGGCGGGCCTACGCGCTTCCGGTGCTGCTGGCGCTGACCGTGGTGGTGGTCTACCAGACCGTGACCGGTACCGGGGTGCGCACCCACGACGTCGAAGACGGGATTTCGAGCCCGCCGACGATCGGATCGGCCGGCACCTCGATCATCGGTGCGCCGCCGCGCGGCCTGACCCAGTTCGACGTCAACCTGCCGACCGGAGTCCTGCCCGACGGCGGGCCGGTCAGCGTGGCCGGCAACATGACCTGGCATGTGATACCCGGCGCCGGGCAGGAGTTCGGGCAGGGCACCGAGAAGGTGTTCGCCTACACCATCGAGGTCGAGAACGGCGTCGACACCACCACCTTCGGCGGCGACGAGGGCTTCGCTCAGATGGTCGACCAGACCCTGCGCAACCCCAAGGGCTGGACGCACACCCCCCAGATCGGCTTCGTCCGGGTGGACGCCGCCAGCGGCGTCGAACCTGACTTCCGTATCTCGCTGACCTCGCCGATGACGGTCCGGGAGGGTTGCGGCTACGAGATCGAGCTGGAGGCGTCCTGCTACAACCCGTCCTACGGGGCGAAGTCGGAGCCGCGGGTGTTCATCAACGAGGCCCGCTGGGTGCGCGGCGCGGTGCCCTTCCAGGGCGACATCGGGTCCTACCGGCAGTACCTGATCAACCACGAGGTCGGTCACGCCATCGGCTATTCGCATCACGAACCTTGCGACAAGCAGGACGGCCTCGCGCCGGTGATGATGCAGCAGACGTTCGGCACGTCCAACGACGACGCGGCGAAGTTCGATCCGGAATGGGTCAAGCCCGACGGTAAGACCTGCCGATTCAATCCCTGGCCGTCCCCGATCGCCTGAGCCGATGTCCCCGTCACTGCCACCGTTGGTGGAACCCGCAGCCGAACTGACCCGCGACGAAGTGGCCCGCTACAGCCGCCACCTGATCATCCCGGACGTCGGCGTGCTCGGGCAGCGGCGCCTGAAGAACGCCCGGGTACTGGTCATCGGCGCCGGCGGCCTGGGTGCGCCCACCCTGCTGTATCTGGCCGCGGCCGGCGTCGGCACCCTCGGAATCGTCGATGACGACGTCGTCGAAGAATCCAACCTGCAGCGCCAGGTCATCCACGGGGTCTCCGACGTGGGTCGCTCGAAGGCCGAGAGCGCCCGCGACTCGATCGCCGCGATCAACCCACTGGTGCAGGTTCGGCTGCACCAGGTGCGGCTGACCGCGGACAACGCTGTCGAGCTGTTCGAGTCCTACGACCTGATCCTCGACGGCACCGACAACTTCGCCACCCGGTACCTGGTCAACGATGCCGCCGCGCTGGCGCACAAGCCGTACGTGTGGGGATCGATCTACCGCTTCGAGGGCCAGGTGTCGGTGTTCTGGGAGGACGCCCCGGACGGACGGGGCCTGAACTACCGCGATCTGTACCCCGAACCCCCACCGCCGGGAACGGTGCCGTCGTGCGCGGAGGGCGGCGTGCTGGGTGTGCTGTGCGCTTCCGTCGGGTCGGTGATGGGCACCGAGGCGATCAAGCTGATCACCGGCATCGGTGAGTCGCTGCTGGGCCGGCTGATGATCTACGACGCGCTCGCGATGAGCTACCGCACCATCGCCGTCCGCAAGGATCCGGCCACGCCGCCGATCACCGAGCTGACCGACTACGAGGCGTGGTGCGGCGTCGTCCCCGAGGAGGTCGGCGAGGCGGTTGCCGGGTCTACTATTACCCCCGCCGAGCTGCGTGAACTGCTCGACTCCGACCGGCCTCCGGCGCTGATCGACGTGCGCGAACCCGGGGAGTGGGCGATCAACCACATCGAGGGTGCAGTGCTGGTCCCGCAGTCGGTGATCAACACCGGAGCAGGTCTGGCGAGCGTGCCGCAGGACCGGATGTCGGTGCTGTACTGCAAGACCGGTGTGCGCTCCGCGGAGGTCTTGGCCACTCTGAAGAAGGCGGGATTCGCCGACGCGGTCCATCTGCAGGGTGGAATTGTGGCGTGGGCCAAGCAGATGCAGCCCGACATGGTCATGTACTAACGCTCTGAACGTAGTACGCCGTGTTGATGGCGGTGACCCGCCGCGCCCGGCTCCGCCGCGCTCGCGATCACCGCGGTTACTCTTATCGCGTGACAGTCGAGCCGCCGCCCGAGCATGTGCTGGCAACCTTCGGCATCCGCAATGTCACACCCACCCCACTCGGCGCCGGCTGGGAAGACGGTTGGAAGTGCGGGGAAGTGGTGCTGTCGATGGTTGCCGACCACGCCAGGGCCGCCTGGTCGGCAAAGGTGCGCGAGACACTGTTCGCCGACGGAATCCGGCTGGCCCGTCCGGTGCGCTCCACCGACGGACGCTATGTGGTGTCGGGGTGGCGCGCGGACACCTTCGTCGCCGGCAGCCCCGAACCCCGCCATGACGAGGTGGTGTCGGCGGCGGCCAGGCTGCACGAGGCCACCTCCAAGATGGAGCGGCCCCGGTTCCTGACCCAGGCGCCGGTGGCGCCGTGGGCCGACGTCGACGTGTTCATCGCTGCGGACCGGGCCGCGTGGGAGGACCGTCCGTTCGCCTCGCTGCAGGGCGGCGCTCGGCTGGCCCCGGGTTCGGTGGACGGCCAGCGGTCGATCGACCTGATCAATCAGCTTGCGACGCTTCGTAAACCGACCAAGAGCGCCAGCCAGCTGGTGCACGGCGACCTGTACGGCACGGTGCTGTTCTCCGGCGCCGCCGCACCGGGCATCACCGACATCACCCCCTACTGGCGACCGGCGTCGTGGGCGGCCGGGGTGGTGGTGGTGGACGCGCTGTCCTGGGGCGACGCCGACGACGGTCTGATCGAGCGCTGGGAGACGCTGCCGGAGTGGCCGCAGATGTTGTTGCGTGCCTTGATGTTCCGGCTCGCGGTGCATGCTTTGCATCCGCGGTCGACGGCGGAGGCGTTCCCAGGCCTGGCGCGTACCGCGGCGCTGGTGCGTCTGGCGCTGTAGCGGCTGCTCTTTCAGAACCGGTGCCGCGCCTCGCTGAGCCGGACCCGCCCGTCGTCGGCCAGCACTCCTTCGGCGCGCAGGCGTTCCAGTTGCGCGGTCTGCAGGTGCGCCGCCGGTCGCCCCGATGCCCGGATCACCCGGTGCCAGGGCAGGTCGGCGGAATCGGTGCGCATGATCCATCCGACGATGCGCGGACTGGAAAGCCCTGCGGCATCGGCGACGTCACCGTAGGTGGCGACCCGGCCGGCAGGTATCGCGGCGGCCAGCGCGCGCACCAGCTCGACCTGGTCTTCGGTCACCGGGGCCATCAGATCACCGGCAACCGCTCGCGGATCAGCGCCGCGACTGCGGCCGGCTGGGCGTGCGGCACCATGTGCTGAGAGTCGATGTCCACCAACCGGAAATCCGTTCCTGGGCGCTCTTCGAGCGCGGTGATGAGCTGCTGGCTCACATACGGCGGCGATGTGTGGGTGGCCCGCACCAGTGTCGTCGGCGTCGCGTCGGGCAGTGCCAGCGGGCGGGCCAACTCGCTCCAGTACGACATCATCGCCGGCACGCTGATCCGCCAGCCGACGCGTCCACTGGGCAACGTGATGAGGTGTTCGTCGACTTCGGCGTCGAGTACGGCCGCCGGAACATCCGACCAGGAGCCGTGCTCCTTCTCCGCGCGTGCCTCGGCGGCGTCGGGGTAGTCGGGGGACGCCAGCATCGCGTCGGCGATCCGCGCCATCCAGGCGCCGTCCAAGCCGGCCGCCGGGTCGAGCAGGACCAGCGCGGCCACCAGATCCGGGCGGGCGGCGGCCAGCTGCAGGGCGACGGCGCCGCCGAACGAATGCGCCACCACTACGACCGGCTGATCGGCGGCCGTCTCCAACAGTGCCGCGAGCTCGGCGACGTTGGCGTCGATGCTCCACGGGGCCGCCCACGACGAACGGCCGTGTCCGAGCAGATCCGGTGCGACGACCCCGAACTCGGCCAGGTGATCATCGGCCAGATGCTGCCAGCGTTGGCCGTGGCCGGTCAGGCCGTGAATCGCCAGGATTCGAACCGGTCCGGGTGGGCCGTAGCGGTGCACATGCAGGAGATCGCTCACCTCGGTGATGCTGCCAGCCGCGGCGCGTCGACGCTGCGCCGACCGGGACTTGTCACACCCCAATGCTGTGATGTCGGCATGTCGCAACGCTGGAGTCCCGACGCGTGCGCCGCGCTGGACCCGGCGCGGCGCGGGGTGCTGCGCGTCCTGGGCGGGCCCGGCACCGGCAAGACCAGCCTGCTGGTGGATGCGGCCGTCGCCCATGTAGCCGGCGGCGTCGACCCGGAATCGGTGCTGCTGCTCACCCCCGGCCGCGTCAGCACCGCTGCGCGTGCGGCGATGACGGCGGCACTGCTGGGTGCCCGCCCCGCCGGCCGGTCGGTGATCCGCGAATCGGTGGTGCGCACCGTGCACAGCTATGCGTTCGCGGTGCTGCAGCGCGCCGCCCGGCGGGCCGAGGCCGCTCCGCCCCGGCTGGTCACCGGCGCCGAGCAGGACAGCGTCATCCGCGAACTGCTCGCCGGCGACGGCGCCGGCGCCTGGCCGGCGTCGCTGCACGCCGCGCTGGCCACCGACGGCTTCGCCACCGAACTGCGGGACCTGATGGCGCGCTGCGCCGAACGCGGCGTCGACCCCGCGCAGCTGATCAGGCTGGGCAAACAGCACCGCCGCCCGGAGTGGACGGCCGCTGGCCGCTTCGCTCAGCAGTACGAGCAGGTGATGCTGCTGCGGGCCGCGGTCGGCACCGCCGCACCGCAGGCGACCACGCCGGCGCTGGGCGCCGCCGAGCTGGTCGGGGCCGCCCTGGAGGCGTTCGCCGCCGACGCCGAGCTGCTGGCCGAGGCGCGCAGCCGCATCCGGCTGCTGCTGGTTGACGACGCCCAGCAACTCGACCCGCAGGCCGCCCGGCTGGTGCGGGTGTTGGCCGCCGGAGTCCAGAGCACCGTGATCGCCGGGGATCCGGATCAGGCGGTGTACGGATTTCGCGGTGCCGAACCCGCGGCGTTGTTGGCTGACGGGGCCACGGTGCCCGTGGTTGCTTTGACGACGTCGCACCGGTGCGCCCCGGCGGTGGTCGCGGCCGTCAACGCCGTCGGCCGGCGGCTGCCCGGCATCAGCGCCACCCGGCGCCTGGAGGGCACCGGGTCCGATGCCGGATCGGTGACCGTGCGCACCGCGGCCACCGGGCACGCCGAGGCCGCCCTGATCGCCGACACCCTGCGCCGCGCCCACCTGATCGACGGGGTGCCGTGGTCGCAGATGGCGGTGATCGTCCGCTCGGTGCCGCGCGCGGCCGCCCGGCTGCCCCGCGTCCTGGCCGCCGCTGGTATCCCGGTGAGCGTTCCGGCAGGCGGCGGGCTGCTCGCCGAACAGCCGGCGGTGGCCGCGCTGCTCAGCGTGCTGGAATGCACGGCCCGCGGGGTCGACGAGCCCCGGGCGCTGGCACTGCTCACCGGGCCGATCGGCCGGGTGGACCCGATCTCGTTGCGGCAGCTGCAGCGGGCTCTGCGCCGGGGAGGTGGCGACGAGCAGGATGACCGGCTGGCGGCGGCGCTGCGCGGCGACACCGGCTCGCTGCCGGCCGGCCATATCCGGCCGCTGCGCCGGGTGCACGCGGTGTTGCAGGCCGCGGCACGCAGCCATGCCCAGGGCCACGACCCGCACCACACCCTGTGGCAGGCATGGAATCGCTCAGGGCTGCAACAACGTTGGCTCTCAGCCGCCGAGCGGGGCGGCCCGGCCGGAGCGCAGGCCGGTCGGGACCTGGACGCGGTGACCGCATTGTTCGACCTGGCCGAGCAGTATGCGGCGCGCACTGCCGGGGCCAGCTTGGCGGGACTCATCGAGTACGTCACCGCCATGCAGTTGGTGGCGCCGCGCGCCGAACCGGCAACGGGCACCGAGACGGTCGATGTGCTCAGCGCGCACGCCGCGCTCGGACGCGAATGGGACCTGGTGGTGATAGCCGGCGTTCAGGAGGGACTGTGGCCCAATACCATTCCGCGCGGCGGAGTGCTGGGAACCCAGCGGCTGCTGGACGCCCTGCGCGGTCTCGGTGACGACGTCTCGGCCCGGGCGCCGCTGCTCGCCGAGGAGCGCCGTCTGCTGGTGGCCGCGATGGGCCGGGCGCGGCGCAGTCTGATGGTCACCGCGGTCGACGGGGAGGCCGGTGGTGACGAGCAGATCCCGTCGGAGTTCCTCACCGAACTTCTCGGCTGCACGACCGGGGAGAGGGCCGTGCGGGTGCCGCCGGTGGTGGCCCCGCCGGTGCTGTCGGCGGCCGGGCTCGTCGGACGGCTTCGGGCCGTGGTCTGCGCGCCGGATGACGCGGTCGGTGATGATGAACGATCCCAGGCAGCAACGCAATTGGCCAGGTTGGCTCGGGCTGGGGTGCCCGGCGCCGACCCGGACGATTGGTACGGCACCACGCCGGTCAGCTCCACCGAACCGCTGTGGCACACCGGGACCGGGCCGCCCGTCACGCTGTCACCGTCGGCGCTGGGGAATTTGCTGGACTGCCCGCTGCGCTGGCTGGCCGAACGGCACGGCGGCGCCGACGGCCGCGACCTGCGCTCGACCATCGGATCGGTGATGCACGCGCTGGTCGCCCAATCGTCGGGTACCCGCGAACAGCTGCTCGCCGAACTGGACCGAGCCTGGCAGCAGCTGCCGTTCGACGCGCAGTGGTATGCGGCCAACGAGCGTGACCGGCACCGCGCCATGCTGGAAACCTTCCTGGAGTGGCGGGCGCAGACCCGCGACCAGTTCACCGAAGTCGGCACCGAGATCGCCTTCGACGGGGTGATCGACGCCGGCGACGGGGTCCGGTTGCGCGGGCGCATCGACCGGGTCGAACGCGATGCCGCCGACCGGCTGGTGGTGGTCGACGTCAAGACCGCCAAGAGCCCGGCCACCAAGGACGACGCGCAACAGCACGCCCAGTTGGCCGTCTACCAGCTCGCCGTGGAAGCCGGCCTGGTCGGATCCGGCGAAGTGCCCGGCGGCGCCCGGCTGGTCTACCCGGCCAAACCCCGCGACGGCGGCGCCACCGAACGCGACCAGGACCCGCTCACCCCCGACACCAGTCAGCAGTGGCGGGAACGGATCGCCGAGGCCGCCGCGGCCACCGCAGGCCCGGAGTTCACCGCCCGGGTCAACCTCGGCTGCCGGCACTGCCCGGTCCGGCCGATCTGCCCCGCCCACACAGGGAGCGACGCATGACGCATCGTTACGACCCCGCCGAACTGGCGTCCGCGCTCGGGCTGCACCAGCCCACCGACGAGCAGGCCGCGGTGATCGCCGCCCCGCCGGGCCCGCTGGTGGTGATCGCCGGCGCCGGCGCCGGCAAGACCGAGACCATGGCAGCCCGGGTGGTGTGGCTGGTGGCCAACGGCCACGCCGACCCCGGCCAGGTGCTGGGGCTGACGTTCACCCGCAAGGCCGCCGGTCAGCTGCTGCGCCGGGTCCGTTCCCGCCTGGCCCGGCTCGCGGGGGTCGGGCTGGTGATCCCCGAACCAGTCGGCGCCGGGCCCGATGCCGCTCCGGCGGCTCCCACCGTCAGCACGTATCACGCCTTCGCCGGTGCGTTGCTGCGTGAGCACGGGCTGCGCCTGGGGATCGAACCCGACACCCGGCTGCTCACCGAGACCGGACTGTGGCAGCTGGCCTTCGACGTGGTCAACAGCCATCCCGGCGAGCTGCGCACCGACCGGGACCCGGCCGCGGTCACCCGGGCGGTGCTGGGGCTGGCCGGCCAGCTCGCCGAGCACCTGGTGGATACCGATGCACTGCGCGACACCCACCTGGAGCTGGAGCGTCTGGTCCACACCCTGCCGCCGGGCCCGCGTCAGCGCGTCGAACCGAACCAGGCGCTGCTGAAAATGCTGGACACCCAGACCGGTCGCGCCGAACTGGTACCGCTCATCGACGCCCTGCACCAGCGGATGAGCGCGGAGCGGGTGATGGACTTCGGAGCCCAGATGTCCACCGCTGCCCGGCTGGCACAGGCCGACGAGGCCGTCGGCGCCCGGCTGCGGGCCACCTACCGGGTGGTGTTGCTCGATGAGTACCAGGACACCGGACACGCCCAGCGCATCGCCTTGTCGGCGTTGTTCGGCCGTGGTGCCGACGACGGCCTGGCGCTCACAGCGGTGGGCGACCCGATCCAGTCGATCTACGGCTGGCGCGGCGCCTCGGCGACCAACCTGCCCCGATTCGCCACCGACTTCCCGCTGTCCGACGGCAGTCCCGCGCCCACCCTGGAACTGCGGACCAGCTGGCGCAACCCGCCGGAGGTGCTGCACCTGGCCAATGAGATCTCCGCGCAGGCCCGGCAGCGCTCGGTCACCGTGCAGTCGCTGCGGCCCCGCCCGGATGCACCGCCGGGCGATGTGCGTCTTGCCCTGTTGCCTGACGTCAACGCCGAACAGCGGTGGGTCGCCGACCAGTTGGCGCAGCACTATGCGCGGGCCGCCGCCGAGGGTGTCGCCCCGCCGACGGCGGCAGTGCTGGTGCGGCGCAACGCCGATGCCGCGCCGCTGGCCGAGGCGATCCGGGCCCGCGGTGTCCCGGTGGAGGTGGTGGGACTGGCCGGCCTGCTGTCGGTGCCGGAGGTCGCTGACCTGGTCGCGATGCTGAGGCTGATCCAGGAGCCGACCGCCGGGTCCGCGGCGATGCGGGTGCTGACCGGTGCGCGGTGGCGGATCGGGGCTGCTGACCTGGCCGCATTGTGGCGGCGCGCAACACAATTGGCCCGGCCCGGCCATCCTGGTGAATCGGCCACCGAGATCGCCGCCGCGGCCGGAGTCGACTCCGACACCGCCTGCCTGGCCGACGCACTCGCCGATCCCGGCCCCGCCGAAGGGTATTCGGCCGCCGGGCACCGCCGTATCGTCGCCCTGGCCGAGGAACTGAGGGTGCTGCGCGGCCACCTGTGGCATCCGCTGCCCGACCTCGTCGCCGAGGTGCGCCGGGTGCTCGGCCTGGACACCGAGGTGCGTGCCGGGCAGCCGGTGACCGGCGAGGCGTCGGGCACCGAGCAGCTCGACGCGTTCGCCGATGTGGTCGCCGGCTATGTCGAACCCGGCGGCGGGGGAGTGGCCAGCCTGTCTGGCCTGCTGGGCTACCTAGCGGCGGCCGCCGATGCGGAGAACGGGCTGGCGCCCGCGGCCCCCGTGGTTGCCGCAGACCGGGTACAGATCCTCACCGTGCATGCTGCCAAGGGCCTGGAATGGCAGGTGGTGGCGGTGCCGCATCTGGTGTCTCGGGTGTTTCCCTCCACCGCGTCGCGGCGCAACTGGCTCTCCGATGCCGCCGAACTGCCGCCGCTGCTGCGTGGCGACCGGGCCCGATCCGGCGATCACGGCGTCCCGCTGCTCGACGTCGAGGCGGTCACCAACCGCAAGCAACTGCAGGAGTCCATCGAGGGGCATCAGCGCCGGCTGGACCAACGCCGGGTCGACGAGGAGCGCCGACTGCTCTACGTCGCGGTCACCCGCGCCGAGGACACCCTGCTGGTCTCCGGCCACCATTGGGGGTCGGGTGAGGCTACGCCGCGCGGTCCGTCGGAGTTCCTCACCGAGCTCAAGGCCGTCCTCGACGACTCGGCCGCCGCCGGATCGCCCTGCGGAACCGTCGACCAGTGGGCGCCGGAACCCGCCCCCGGTGAGCCCAACCCCCTGTCGGAGGTCGCCGTCGAAGCCAGTTGGCCGGCCGACCCGCTGGCCGGCCGGCGCAGTGATGTCGAGCGCGGTGCGGCATTGGTCGCCGGGGCGCTGGCCGCCGGCGAGCCCGAGGGCCGGCAGGCCGGCTCATGGTCTGTCGAGGTCGAGGCGCTGCTGGCCGAGCGGGCCCGCGCCGCCGAGCCGCCGCAACGCCTCCTGCCCGGCCAGGTCTCGGTGAGCAACCTGGTCGAGCTGAGTCGCGACCCGGACGGCGCCGCCCAGCGGCTCACCCGCCGGCTGCCGAATCGCCCCGACCCGCATGCGTTGTTGGGCACCGCATTTCACGAGTGGGTGCAGCGTCTCTACGGCGCCGAGCGGCTGTTCGAACTCGACGACCTGCCCGGTGCCGCCGACGCCGACCAGGCCCGGGCCGACGCGCAGGACCTGGCCGCACTGCAGACGGCGTTCCTGGATTCGCCATGGGCCGCCCGCACCCCGACCGACGTCGAGGTGCCCTTCGAGATGGCCGTCGGGCAGACCCTGGTGCGCGGCCGTATCGACGCGGTGTTCGCCGACCCGGACGGCGGGGTCACCGTGGTCGACTGGAAGACCGGCGCCGCCCCCGACGGGCCCGAGGCACGCCGACACGCCACCGTCCAGCTCGGGGTTTACCGGCTGGCCTGGGCGGCACTGACCGGTTGCCCGGAATCGCAGGTACGGGCGGCCTTCCACTACGTGCGCAGCGGCACCACCGTCGTCCCCGACGAGCTGCCCGGTTTGACCGAGCTCGCCGCACTGCTGAACTGTTGACCACCCGTGTGGTTACAGTGGGTCCGTGCATCAGGTGCGACCGATGACCGTTCGTCGTGGCAGGAGCTAGCTGGCGGCGGTTGCGTCGGCTCGACGAGTCGCTGACCGCCCAACCCAGCCACGCGCTCGTCGGCGTACTGCGCATCCCACAAGGGCAGTCCAGTCCCGGCCGTACCGTCTACAAGCGAAGCCTCATCGCGCTGGCGGCACTGGTGGTGTCCGCGTTGTTCGTCTACGCCGACCGCGACGGCTACCAGGATGTGCAGGGTGACCGGCTGACTTTCCTGGACTGCCTGTACTACTCGGCGGTGACCCTGTCGACGACCGGGTACGGCGACATCACACCCGTCACCGAGTTCGCCCGCATGATCAACGTGCTGATCATCACCCCGCTGCGGATCGCCTTTCTGATCCTGCTGGTCGGAACGACCGTGGAGGCGTTCACCGAGACCTCCCAGCAGGCATTCCGGATTCAGCGTTGGAGGAAAAGAGTGAAAGACCACACCATCGTGATCGGCTACGGCACCAAGGGGAAGACGGCGATCGCCGCCATGCTCGGCGACGACGAGACCACCCCGAGTGACATCGTCGTAGTGGACAACGACAAGGCCGTCCTCGACCGCGCCAAAGCCGCCGGGCTGGTGACCGTCGACGGCGATGCGACCCGGTCGGATGTGCTGCGGCTGGCCAGCGCACAGCGCGCGTCGGCGATCGTGGTGGCCACCGGCTCGGATGCCACCGCGGCGCTGGTCACCCTGACCGCCCGCGAGATCGCTCCAGAGGCAACCATCGTGGCGGCCATCCGCGAAGCCGAGAACCAGCACCTGCTGGAGCAGTCCGGCGCCAACTCGGTGGTGGTGTCCTCCGAGACCGCCGGGCGGCTGCTCGGCATCGCCACCACCACGCCCAACGTGGTCGAGATCATCGAGGATCTGCTCACCCCGGACGCCGGCTACGCCATCGCCGAACGGGAGGTGGAGCGCAACGAGGTCGGCGCATCGGCCAAGCACCTCAATGAGATCGTGCTCGGTGTGGTCCGGGAAGGCCGGCTGTTGCGGCTGGACACCCCGGACGTGGACGCCATTGAGGACGGCGACCGGCTGCTCTATGTGCGAACGATGGGCAACCAGTGACCTTCCGGCTGCACCAGGTGCCCCTGCTGTCGCGGGTCGGGGCGGATCGGGCCGACCAGTTGCGTTCCGACACCGACGCCGCCGTCGCGGGCTGGTCGGCCGCGGCGCTGATGCGGGTGGACCCGCGCAATCAGGTGCTGGTCGCCGACGGCCGGGTGGTGCTGCACGACGCGCGCGAACTCGGCGCAACCCCGCCGGCCGACGCGGTCTTCCTCGGCCGTATCGACGACGGCCGGCATGTCTGGGCGGTCCGCGGCGCGCTGCAGGCCCCGCCCGGCTCCGATGTCAGCGTGCTGGACCTGCGTGCGACCGGCGACATCTTCGACGACGCCAGCGCCCAGCTGGTGTCCTCAGCCATAGCTCTACTGAATTGGCATGACAGCGCGCGGTTTTCGCCGGTCGACGGCACAGCGACCCGCTCGGCGCGCAGCGGGTGGGCGCGAACCAATCCGCTCACCGGTGCCGAGGAGTTCCCGCGGATCGATCCGGCGGTGATCTGCCTGGTGCATGACGGCGCCGATCGGGTGGTGCTGGCTCGCCAGCACAACTGGCCGGTCCGGATGTTCTCGCTGCTGGCCGGATTCGTCGAGGCGGGCGAGTCGTTCGAGGCCTGCGTGGCCCGCGAGGTGCGCGAAGAGGTCGGACTGTCGGTGCGGGAGGTGACCTATCTGGGCAGCCAGCCCTGGCCGTTCCCGCGCTCGCTGATGGTGGGCTTTCACGCGGTCGCCGACCGGGGCGAGGAGTTTGTTTTCAGCGACGGCGAGATCACCGAGGCCAACTGGTTCACCCGCGACGAGGTGCGGGCCGCCCTGGCCGCCGGTGCCTGGGACGGCGGCAACGCGGACGCGAAACTGCTACTGCCCGGCTCGATCTCGATCGCCCGGACCATCATCGAATCCTGGGCCGAAGCCGGGAGCTGAGTCGGGGTTCAGCCGCCCAGCCGCTCCAGCTTCGCCTTGACCTCACGCCCGGTCGGGTTCGTCAGCGTGGAGCCGTCGGCGAAACGCAGCGTCGGCACCGTCCGGTTGCCGCCGTTGGCCGAGGCGACGAACTCCGCGGCGGTCGGGTCCATCTCGATGTCGATCTCGTCGTAGGCGATCTCGAACTTCTCCAGGGACTTCTTGAGCTGGCGGCAATACCCGCACCACTGCGTGGTGTACATGATGAGCGGCGGATCGCTAACGGTCATAGCTGTCCAAACTAGTCGAAGGCGAGTCAGAGGTGCCTGTCAAGATGGTCACCATGGCCGACTCGCTGATCGCCGCACTGGACGACGAGCAGCGTGCCGCCGTGCTGGCGCCGCGCGGGCCGGTGTGTGTGCTGGCCGGCGCCGGGACCGGCAAGACCCGCACCATCACCCACCGGATCGCAGCGCTGGTGGCCGGCGGTCATGTCGCGGCCGGGCAGGTGCTGGCGGTCACGTTCACCCAGCGTGCCGCCGGGGAGATGCGCTCCCGGTTGCGCGCGCTGGGCAACGCGGTCAACGGTGGCAGTGGCGTGGGCAGCGTTCAGGCGCTGACCTTCCACGCCGCCGCGCGCCGACAGCTGCGCTACTTCTGGCCGCGGGTGGTCGGCGATACCTCCTGGGAGCTGCTGGACCGCAAGTTCGGGGTCGTGGCCCGCGCCGCCGGCCATGCCGGGCTGCGCCTGTCCAACGACGACGTGCGCGACGTGGCTGGTGAGATCGAGTGGGCCAAGGCGTCCCTGATCTCCCCGGAGCAGTATCCCGAGGCCGTCGCCGCCGCCGGCCGCGACACCCCGGTGGATGCCGCGCAGCTGGCGCAGGTCTACGCCGGGTATGAGGCGCTGAAGGTCCGCGGTGAAGTCACGATGCTCGACTTCGACGACCTGCTGCTGCACACCGCCGCCGCCATCGAGAACGATGCGGCGGTGGCCGCGGAGTTCCGGGACCGCTACCGCTGCTTCGTCGTCGACGAATACCAGGACGTCACCCCGCTGCAGCAGCGGGTGCTGTCGGCCTGGCTGGGCCAGCGCGACGACCTGACCGTCGTCGGTGACGCCAACCAGACCATCTACTCGTTCACCGGCGCCTCGCCGCGCTACCTGCTCGACTTCACCCGCCGCTTCCCCGACGCCGCGCTGGTGCGCCTCGAACGTGACTACCGCTCCACCCCGGAGGTGGTAGCACTGGCCAACCGGGTGATCGCCGCCGCCCGCGGGCGGGTGGCGGGCAGCAAGCTGAAGCTGATCGGTCAGCGCGAGTCCGGCCCGACGCCCACCTTCCGGGAGCACCTCGACGAGGTCGCCGAGGCCACCGCGGTGGCCAAGTCGATCGCCCGGCTGATCCAGGGCGGCACCGCCGCGGCCGAGATCGCGGTGCTGTACCGGATCAACGCGCAGTCGGAGGTCTACGAGGAGGCGCTCACCGAGGCCGGTGTCGCCTACCAGGTGCGCGGGGGAGAGGGATTCTTCACCCGCCAGGAGATCCGCCAGGCGCTGGTCGCGTTGCAGCGGGTCGCCCAGCGCGACACCGAAGGCCAGGCCCTGCCGGTGCTGGTGCGTGCGGTGCTGGAGCCGCTCGGGCTGACCGCCGAGCCGCCCGCCGGAGCCCAGGCGCGGGAACGCTGGGAGGCCCTCGGTGCGCTGGCCGAGCTCGTCGACGACGAAGTGGCCCAGCGCCCGGACCTGGACCTGCCTGCGCTGCTGGCCGAGCTGCGGATGCGCGCCGACTCCCGGCACCCACCGACCGTTCAGGGCGTCACGCTGGCGTCGCTGCACGCCGCCAAGGGCCTGGAGTGGGACGCGGTGTTCCTGGTGGGCCTGGCCGACGGCACGCTGCCGATCTCGCATGCCCTGGCGCACGGCCCGGACAGCGAAGCCGTCGAAGAGGAACGCCGGCTGCTCTATGTCGGTGTTACCCGCGCGCGCATTCACCTGGCGTTGAGCTGGGCGCTGGCCCGCGCCCCGGGCGGGCGGGCGTCGCGCAAACCGTCGCGGTTCTTGCAGGGGATCGCGCCGCAGGCCGACGTTGCCGCCACTCCGGCCAAGCGCCGGGCCCGCGGCGCCCCGAAACGCTGCCGGGTCTGCAGCAAGGACCTGGCCACCCCGGCCGCCATCATGTTGAGCCGGTGCGAGACCTGCGCGGCCGATGTCGACACTGAGCTGCTGGTGGCGCTCAAGGACTGGCGGCTGCGCACCGCCACCGAGCTGAAAGTGCCCGCCTACATCGTCTTTTCCGACAACACCTTGACCGCGATCGCCGAGATGCTGCCGGTGGACGAGGCCGCGCTGGTGGCGATCCCGGGCATCGGTGCGCGCAAGCTGGAACAGTTCGGCTCCGACGTGCTGGAGCTGGTCCGCAACCGCGGCTGAATCCGCAGGTCAGAAAATCGGTTGTGCATCCCGCGGCTCAACCGTTAACCTGCCTAACCATGACCACCCGAAGCACGGTCGCGGTAGCCGCCGCACCCGCCGCAGCGCATGCCGCTGCCGGCGTGTCCGTGCATCGTGGTTTCGGTTAGCCCGTCAACTGACCGACCCGATGGCCGCGGACCCCCCTGAGGATCCGTGGCCATTTTTCATTTTCCAGCTAGGAGCATCCCGATGAAGAACCGATTGCGGTTGCCGTGTCGCACCGCACCCGACCTGTGGTTCTCGGAGAACCCCGCCGACCTGGAGCGGGCCAAGACGCTGTGCGGCGACTGCCCGATCCGTCAGCGGTGCCTGGCGGTGGCGTTGCAGCGCGCCGAACCGTGGGGGGTGTGGGGCGGCGAGATCCTCGACCGCGGCACCGTCATCGGCCGCAAACGGCCGCGTGGGCGGCCGCGCAAGGAACCGCTGGCGGCGTAAGCGATCAGGCGGTGAAGCCCGGCACGTACTCCTCGGACAGGCGCTTGACCGGCACGTGGGCGTCAAGCTGGCACATGATCGCCGTGGTCGAGACGAGCACCCGCATCGGCATCGCCAGTTTGGGCGGCAGGTCGAGCTGACGCGCGGTCTTGAGCTGCTCGACGGGACGCTCCAACTGCTTGCCGGCCATCCGCATCAGCCATTTGCGGCTGTAGTGGAACACCTCGACTTCCACCGGCTCGACGTACTGGCGCAGCATCTCGTCGATCTCGCGGACCGAGACTTCCTGGCCCTTCTGGATGAAGCCGCCCTGGCGCATCGTCGCGATGACCTGGTCGTAATCCTTGTCGCGGGCGTAGCGCACCGCAGCACCCAGTTCGGCCGGGAACCCGCCCGGCATCGGGGCGACCGCACCGAAGTCGATGACGCCCATCTTGGTGCCGTCGATCAGCATGAAGTTGCCGGGGTGAGCGTCGCCGTGGATCAGCTCCAGCCGGCGCGCGGCGTCCCAGGTGAACTCGGCCAGCCGGGTGCCCATCAGGTCACGCTGCTCGACGGTGCCGTTGCGGATGATCTCGGCCATCCCGACGCCCTCGATCCACTCCTGGATTACCGTCTTGGGCGCTGAGGCCACCACGTTGGGGATGACGAAATGCGGGTGGTCCTTGTAGGCCTTGGCGAAGATCCGCTGGTTGTCGGCCTCCAGTCGGTAGTCCAGCTCCATCTCGGTGCGCTCGATCAGCTCGTCGACCACGCCCTGCACATCCACGCCGGGGGCCAGCTGCTTGAAGACGCCGGTCAGCCGCCGGATGGTCTTGAGGTCGGCGCGCAGTGCCTCGTCGGCGCCGGGGTACTGAATCTTGACCGCCACCTGCCGGCCGTCGGCCCAGACCCCGCGGTGCACCTGGCCGATGCTGGCCGAGGCGACGGGCTCGTCGTCGAAGGAGCTGAACCGCTCCCGCCATTTGGTGCCCAGCTGGCCGTCGAGCACCCGGTGCACCTTGTCGGCGGGCAGCGGCGGGGCGTCCTTCTGCAGCTTGGTCAGCGCCTCCCGGTAGGGCTCGCCGAACTCCTCGGGGATGGCCGCCTCCATCACCGACAGCGCTTGGCCGACCTTCATGGCCCCGCCTTTGAGTTCACCCAGGACGGTGAACAGCTGGTTGGCGGCCTTCTCCATCAGTTCGGCGGTGACCTCGTCTTTCGACTTGCCGGTCAGCCGTTTGCCGAGGCCCAGTGCGGCCCGGCCGGCGAAGCCGACCGGCAGGCTGGCCAGCTTCGCGTTTCGCGCTACGCTCCCACGCTTGATCTCTGACACGTGTCCATCATCCATGACGGTGTTGTGTTCGGGGTCACCGCGTAGCCAATCGACGGCGTCAGCAATCGCAGAGCGGGTGGCGGGCCCAGCGTCGCGTCATGATCGAGCCGGTGGCCGGGTCCACCTCCAGAGTGGCGTCGAGCGTCGGGGGCGGCGCCAGCCGGCGGTCGGTGGCCGTGCCGCGCACCGCGGCGATCACCTGCTCGATCTGGCTCAGCGCCAGCGCGACGGTCGCCAGCACCGTCGCGCGGCCGGCGTGTGCGACGGTGTCGCGCAGTTGGGCGGCCAGGGCCGGCCAGGCGGCGTCGCGGTCGCGGCGATGCAGATCAGCGCAGCTCAAACAGCTTGTCCGGCCAGGTAGCACCAGCGGGCCGACGACGCCGGTGCCGTCGCGGACCCGCACCGGCAGGTGGGCCACCTGCTCGGCGTGCAGTTCGCGCAGCAGCCGCGGCTCGGTGACCAGGGCATCGGCGAGCACCACCAGATCAGTTCCGGAGCCGCTGACCACGGCGTGCGGGTGGCTTGTGCGCCGGACCACCGCACCCGAGCAGCGCAGTGATTCGACCAGTAGATCCGACAGCGGCCCGCGGCCGTGCACCCGCAGCGACGCCGCCCGGCGCGACGGCGGCGCACCGGTGTCGCACGCGGCGACCCGGGCCTCGACGAGCGCGGCCAGCAGGCGGTCCAACTGCTCGATGTCCACTTGCCCGTGCCGAGCGGCTTCACGGCGCACGGCGGCCACCGTGGACGGGGTCTGCATGCTGCGCAGCACCGCCGCCAGTCCGGCCGTGCTCAGGCCGCTGGGCGGTTGCACCAGTACCGCACGCTGCGGGTCCCAGCCGACCTGTACGGCACCGTCGGGACGCAGCAGCACCGGCAGCGCGGGGTCCAACGCGTAAGCGGTCTGGGTGGCCATGCACGTGAGCCTGGCATCCGCGGCGGCGACGTCCACTCAGTCATCCACAGGCGCCTCAGTCGCCGGTCTTGCCGCCCTCGTCGGCTTCCCGCCGGAACTCGGCGATCGCGGCGTCGATGGCCGAGTCGACCTCGCTGGACCCGCCGATGATCCGGTCGATGAACGCGGCGGGGGCGTCGATGTCGGCGGCGCTGGGCAACAGGTCGGGGTGTGCCCAGACCTGGTCGCGGGCATCGATCCCGACGGCGTCGGTGAGCCGCTCCCACAGCACCGCGGCCTCGGCCAGCTTGCGCGGACGCAGTTCCAGACCCACCAGGGTGGCGAAGGTCTGCTCGGCCGGTCCACCGGTGGCCCGGCGGCGGCGCAGCGTCTCCGAGAGCGCCGCGGTTCCCGGGATCCGGTCGCCGAGTGCGGCGGTCACCACCGTGCGCACCCAGCCCTCGATCAGGGCCAGCAGGGTCTCCAATCGCTCCAGGGCGGCCAGCTGCTCGGGGGTCGACTTGGGTTCGAACACGCCCTGGTTGAGCAGCTCCGCCATCGCCGACGGATCGCCCATCGACATCGGGTCGAAGCCCTGCGCCAGTTCCTCGATGCCGCGCATGTCGATCTTCATGCCCCGCGCATAGGCCTCGACGGTGTTCAACAGCTGGCCGGCCAGCCACGGCACATGGGTGAACAGTCGGTGATGGGCGGCCTCGCGCGCTGCCAGGAACGTGACGATCTCACTGCGCGGCAGCTCCAGCCCGCCGGCCAGCTCCTCGATGGCGCCGGGCAGCAGGGCGGCGGTTCCCTTGGGGCCCAAGGGAAGTCCGATATCGGTGGAGGTGAGCACCTCTCCGGAGAGCCGGCCCAGGGCCTGGCCGAGCTGCGATCCGAACGCCAGCCCGCCCATCTGCGACATCACCGACAGCAGCGGACCGGCCATGCTCTTGGCCTCTTCGGGCAGCGCCGACGCCCACACCGACGAGACCTGCTCGGCCATCGGGTCGCACAGCCGCTGCCAGGTGGCCATGGTGTGCTCCACCCAGTCCACCGGAGTCCAGGCGACGGCGGCGGTGGTGCCGGCCGGCAGCGAGGTCACGCCGTTGAGCCAGGTCTCGGCCAGGTGCACCGCGTCGCCGATCGCGGTGTTGGTCGAGTCGGTGACGGGTGCCACCGAACCGATCGACTTGGCCGCGACCTGGCGGGCCAGGTCGTAGTTGACCGGCCCGGCCGGCTTTCCGTCCGCGCCGACGCGGCCGGCGCTGCTGAACATCTGGCCGAGTTGGGTGAACATCTGGCCCAGGTCGCCCATGTTGAACGCCCCGCCGGTGCCAAAGCCCATGCCGAACGGATCGCTGGGACCCGGGCCCGAACCGGACCGGTCGCGGTCGGGGTCGTCCCCGGTAGAGAATCCGAAGGGCAGATCAGCCATGGACCCAACGGTACCGATCTGTATCGGCCGGCGTGGCACCTACGTCGTCGATGGTCGGGCTTGCCCCGGTCTCGACGGGGGCCGTTTACCATTTCCGGGGTGAACAGGCGGATTGTGACGCTGTTGGCCGCGGTGCTGCCGATGGTCGTGTTCGGCGCGCTGCTGGCGGTGGTGACGGTGCCCTTCGTGTCGCTGGGCCCGGGGCCCACCTTCGACACCCTCGGCACGGTCGACGGCAAGCAGGTGGTCGATATCCAGGGCACCGAGACGCACCCCACCACCGGCCACCTCAACATGACCACGGTGTCGCAGCGCGACGGGCTCACCCTCGGCGAGGCGCTGACGCTGTGGTTGTCCGGTCGCGAGCAGTTGATGCCTCGTGACCTGGTCTATCCGCCCGACAAGTCCCGTGAGGAGGTGGACCGCGACAACGACGACGACTTCCGGGCCTCCGAGCAGAGCGCCGAATACGCCGCGCTGGGCTACCTGCGTTACCCGAGCGCGGTGACGCTGGCCGACGTACACGACCCGGGCCCTTCTGCGGGTGCCCTCAAGCGTGGCGACGCGGTCGATGCGGTCAACGGTGAACCCGTCTACACCGTGGAGCAGTTCACCAAGCGACTGGCGGCCACCAAGCCCGGTGAGAAGGTGGTGATCGACTACCGGCGCAAGAACGCCGCGCCCGGAACCGCCCGGATTACGCTGGGAGAGAACAAGGACCGCGCCAACGGATTTCTGGGTGTCTCGGTGCTCGATGCGCCGTGGGCGCCGTTCACCATCGAGTTCAACCTGGCCAACATCGGTGGGCCGTCGGCGGGGCTGATGTTCTCCCTGGCGGTGATCGACAAGCTCACCACCGGGGAGTTGGCCGGGCCGAAATTCATTGCCGGAACGGGTGTCATCAAGTCGAACGGCCAGGTCGACCCGATCGGCGGCATCACCCACAAGATGATCGCGGCCAAGGAGGCCGGCGCGACGGTGTTCCTGGTGCCGACCGACAACTGTTACGAGGCGCGGTCGGACGATGTCGGCCTGCAGCTGGTCAAGGTCGACAGTCTGGCCCGGGCGGTGGATGCGTTGAAGACCCTCGCCGACGGAGGTCAGCCACCGTCCTGCTGAGCGGGGTGTTGGCTACAGTGGGCGCATCAGCACCCAACCGATTTAGGAGCGTGGCCTGTGGGTATGCGACCCACCGCGAGGATGCCGAAACTGACCCCGCGCAGCCGGATCATGGTCGGCAGTGCCATCACCGTGATCCTGCTGCTGCTGGTGGCGCCGCGGATGATCGACGGCTACGTCGACTGGTTGTGGTTCGGGGAGCTGGGCTACCGGTCGGTGTTCGTCACGACGCTGCTGACCCGTCTGGTCGCCTTCGTGGTGGTGGCGCTGGTGGTCGGCGGGATCGTGTTCGCCGGGATGGCGATGGCGTTTCGGGTCCGGCCGGTGTTCGTGCCGACCAACGGTGCCAACGATCCGGTGGCGCGCTACCGCACCGTCGTGCTGTCGCGGCTGCGGACGGTCGGATTCGGGATCCCGGCGGGTGTGGGCCTGCTGGCCGGGATCGTCGCGCAGAGCTACTGGGTGCGCATCCAGCTGTTCCTGCACGGCGGTGAATTCGGTATCGCGGATCCGCAATTCGGCAGGGACCTCGGTTTCTACGCCTTCGATCTGCCGTTCTACCGACTTGTGCTCGGGCTGCTGCTGGTGACGTTCTTCCTGGCCGCACTGGCGAACCTGACGACGCACTACATCTTCGGTGGAATCCGGCTGTCCGGCCGCGCCGGTGCGCTGAGCCGTCCGGCCCGCATTCAGGTGGTCAGCCTGGTCGGCACCCTGGTGCTGCTCAAGGCCGGGTCCTACTGGCTGGACCGCTATGAACTGCTCAGCCACACCCGGGCCGGCAAACCCTTCACCGGCGCCGGCTACACCGACATCAATGCGGTGCTGCCCGCCAAGATGATCCTGCTGGCGATCGCGCTGATCTGCGCGGTGGCGGTGTTCTCGGCGATCGTGTTGCGCGACTTGCAGATTCCGGCGGTCGGTCTGGTGCTGTTGCTGCTGTCGTCGGTGATCGTCGGCGCGGGCTGGCCGCTGATCGTGGAGCAGTTCAGCGTCAAACCCAACGCGGCACAGAAGGAAAGCGAGTACATCTCGCGTTCCATCACGGCGACCCGGCACGCCTACGGGCTGACTGAGGACGTGGTGACCTACCGCAACTACGGCTCGGATACCCGGGCCACCGCCGCGCAGGTGGGCGCCGACGCGGCCACCACATCGAACATCCGGCTGCTGGACCCGACGATCGTCAGTCCGGCCTTCACGCAGTTCCAGCAGGGCAAGAACTTCTACTTCTTCCCCGACCAGCTCACCATCGACCGCTACCGCGACGACGACGGCCAGCTGCGCGACTATGTCGTCGCCGCCCGAGAGCTCAACCCGGACCGGTTGATCGACAACCAGCGCGACTGGATCAACCGACACACCGTCTACACCCACGGCAACGGGTTCATCGCCTCGCCTGCCAACACGGTGCGCGGAATCGCCAACGACCCCAACCAGAACGGCGGCTACCCGGAGTTCCTGGCCAACGTCGTCGGGGCCAACGGCGGGGTGGTCTCCCAGGGGCCGGCCCGCCTGGACCAGCCGCGCGTCTACTACGGACCGGTGATCGCCGACACCCTCGCGGACTACGCGATCGTCGGGCGCAATGGCAACGACCGCGAATACGACTACGAGACCAACACCGAGACCAAGAACTACACCTACACCGGTACCGGCGGGGTCGACATCGGAAACTGGTTGGCCCGCAGCGTGTTCGCCGCGAAGTTCGCCGAGCGAAATTTCTTGTTCTCCAATGTGATCGGCTCGGACAGCAAGATTCTGTTCAACCGTGACCCGGCCGGCCGCGTGCAGGCCGTGGCACCATGGCTGACCACCGACTCGACGGTGTACCCGGCGATCGTCAACAAGCGGCTGGTGTGGATCATCGACGGCTACACCACCTTGGACAACTACCCGTACTCGGAGCTGACGTCACTGTCGTCGGCGACCATGGACTCCAAAGAGGTGGAGTTCAACCGGCTGCTGCCGGATCGGCGGGTGTCCTACATTCGCAACTCGGTCAAGGCCACCGTCGACGCCTACGACGGAACGGTGCACCTCTACGCCCAGGACGAGCAGGACCCGGTGCTGCAGGCGTGGATGAAGGTGTTCCCGGGAACGGTCAAGCCCAAGGCGGACATCTCGCCCGAGTTGGCCGACCACCTGCGCTATCCCGAGGACCTGTTCAAGGTGCAGCGCATGCTGCTGGCCAAGTATCACGTCAACGACCCGGTGACCTTCTTCTCCACGTCGGACTTCTGGGATGTGCCGCTGGACCCCAACCCGACCGCCAGCAGCTTCCAGCCGCCGTTCTACATCGTGGCGAAAAACCTTGTGAAAGAGGATGGTTCGGCTTCGTACCAGCTGACCAGCGCGATGAACCGGTTCAAGCGCGACTACCTGGCGGCCTACATCTCGGCCAGCTCCGACCCGGACACCTACGGCAAGATCACCGTTCTGACCATTCCCGGTCAGGTCAACGGTCCCAAGCTGGCCAACAACGCGATCACCACCGACACCGCCGTCAGCCAGGACCTGGGTGTGATCGGGCGCGACAACCAGAACCGAATCCGGTGGGGCAATCTGCTGACGCTGCCGGTGGCCCAGGGCGGCCTGCTCTATGTCGAGCCCGTCTATGCCTCACCGGGTTCCAGTGACGCCGCGTCGTCCTACCCGCGCCTTATTCGGGTGGCGATGATGTACAACGACAAGATCGGTTACGGGCCGACGGTCTCCGATGCGCTGACCGGCCTGTTCGGACCGGGCGCCAGTGCCGCGGCCACCGACATCACACCCACCGACGGCGGCGGGGCCCAGCAGCAGAAGCCGCCGGCCGCCCCGCCCGTCGCAGCGGTGCCGGCGCCGCCACCGCCGTCGGGTGCCGCGGGGCTGTCGCCGGCGAAGGCGGCCGCGCTGCGCGAGATCGACGCGGCGATCAGCGCGGTGCGCGACACCCAGCGCCGGGGCGACTTCGCCGGCTACGGGGCTGCGCTGCAACGCCTCGACGACGCCATGGCCAAGTACAACAACGCCAAGTAGGGCGCGGGAGGCGGCTCAGGCGCCGAACAGTACGGCGTGCATCAGTGTGCGCACGCACGCCTGCGCGTAGTTGAACTGCTCCGGCTCGCTGTGATCCTCAGTGCGGTCGTAGTGCACCAGCCGCCCGACGTCGACCACCAAGCCCATCGCCGCGTGGACCAGGAATCGCGCAGTCATCGCGCTGAGATCCGGGCGCACGGCCAGCAGCAACCCGACCCAGGAGTCGATGGTGGATCGCTGAACGTTGCGCAGTAGCGTGCGGTCGATCTCGCAGAGATGGACCTGCTCGCTGTAGTAGATCGAGGCGAGCTCCGGGTTGGCGAACGAGGTGGCGACGTAGATGTCGACCAGTTGTGTCAGTGCTTCTCGCGGTTCGGAACGATTGGTGTTGACCACCGACAGCTCCGCGGAGAGCCGATCCGACGAGCGTCGCAGCGCGGTGCTGAGGATGTCGGCCTTGCCCGGAAAGTAGCGGTAGATGCCCGATGCTCGAAGATGGGCGAGCTTGGCGATCTGGGCCACACTGGTCTCGGGGTAGCCGTGCCGGTGAAACAACGTCATCGCGGCGTGCAGCACCGCTTCGTAGACTCCGGCATCCGCGGTGAAGATGCGTTCCCCGCGCACCCCGGGTGTGAAGTTGTCCGGGGTGGGCAGGGGAGTGTTCAGCATTGCCCACGACGCCTGCATCAGCAGCTCTTTGATCTGCTCGGCGGGGGCGCGCAGCCGGTGGTCGGTGATGCCGCCGACAACGCTGAGCACCGCCGCCGACAGCATTTGATGATGCAGCGGTGGGGATTCCGGCAGCAGCTCGGCCATCGGCAGCTGGAGGCGCTGATTGACCAGCCGCAACTGATCCAACAGCAGGGTGGCATCGTCGTCGCGCAGGTAGCGGGCCTGCCATCGGTAGAGGCCGCCGGATTCCCGGTTGCGCAGCGCGGTGTCGATCAGGGCCGCGATGAGCTGATCCAGTGCACCGGCCGGGCCGGCGTCGAGGTCGGGTTCGATGTCGGTGCCGTCGACCAGTTGTTGACTCAGCGCCAACACCGCGACTCTGAACAGGTCGTACTTGCTGGCGTAGTGCCGGTAGAGGGCCGGAGCCGAGATGCCGACCTCGGTGGCGATGTCTTCCACGCCGACCGTGTGATAGCCCTGGCTGCTGAACGATTCGGCGGCGGCCCGCACGATCTGGTCTTTGCGGTCCTTGGGGCGTCGCCGGACGGTCGGCGCGGCGTCAGTCATGGGTGGCGCCCAGCGGTGTCGTGGGATTGTGGTGGGCCGCGTTGCGAAGGGCGGTGCGCGCCCGGGCGTTCCAGCGGTGTCTCGGGGCCAGCGTCGAAATCTGGCTCAACCGGACGAACTGCCGCAGTGACCATTGGTCGGCGGCGCTGACGTCGATTCCGGCGAGCTCGCGGGCCAGGGGATGCTGCAGTGCGCGGATCGCGGGTTGGGGGACTGCGCGCATCCACCAGTCGGTGGGGGCGAAGATCTGTTCGCGGAACGGCTCGAAGTGCGGGCCGGACATCAGGTTTGAGCGGCAGTAGTCCTGGAAATAATCGCCGAACTCCGGCCAGGTCGCCGGCATCGGCCGGGTGGATACGCCGTACCGGCGATACCAGCTGCAACATTCGGAGTAGAGCTGCTCGTGCTCGTCGGCGTCGAGCCTGCGGATGAATGTGTTGACCATGACGAACAGCGACTCTACGTAGGCACTGTGCTGAAAATGGAAGGTATCGGGATTCAGCGCGTGGTACTTGTGTCCGAAGGCGTCGACGCCCTTGACGTGCTCGTGGGAGAACCGCATCTGCGGGCTCATGTCGCGATCGGAGTAGGCGTAGTTGACGGCCTGGGTGACGGTGCGCCGCTTGTGCAGCCAGATGCGGTCCCGCATCAGGGCATGCTCGGTGATCCCGGCGGCGATACCGGGATGCAGCATCAGCAGACACACCGCCCGGGGCAGCACGAACAGGTAGCGCCGGTCGGCCAGGACATGCCACAGGATGCTCTGGGGACCCAGTCCGTCGTCGTGGCTCCGCGACATGATCAGATCAGCGACTTGTTCCGGCGGAGGCGATACCGCAGATCGCCCATCAGCACGGCGTAGTTCGCGGTGCGGATGAATCGGGGGATGAAGCGGTTGACGAATGACACGAACAGGAAGAGGTTCTCGAACTGGCGCTGTTCGGTAGCCGACCATTCGACACCGAGCAGCTCACGAAAGACCGGTGAGAGAAAACCGATCGTCAAGAACCGCAACAGTGGAGCGAACAGCACCCGGATGATCGGGTTGACCATCTTCAATCCGATCAGGCGCAGCAGGAACTCGCGGACGGCTTCGTCCATCTCCAGTGTTCGGCAGGTGGTGTTCCAATAGGTGTCGAATTCGGCCCGGGTGGCCGGCCACTGGTCGGCGGTGACCTGCAGGGTGGTGCCCAGCGGCCAGGCGTGGTGGTAGAACTCCTCGGCCTGTTCCTCGGTCATCTTGCCGCGCAGCAGCTGATAGGTGTCTTCGTAGAAGACGAAAAGGCATGCGGCGACCCACAATTGCAGGTCCCTGTCGAAGGCGTTGTATTTGACCGGACTCTCATCGGTGGAGCGGACCTGCCGGTGCGCGACGTTGATCGCATCGCGGTAGGCGGCGCGTTCCTGGTCGGTGCCCAGCACCGCGACCGCCATGTATTGCGCGGTGGTGCGCAGCCGCTTCCACGGATGTTCCATCAGTGCACCGGATTCCACCCGGCTCTCCACGACGCCGTGTCCGACGCCGGGCATGCTCATCTGCATGACGACGTTGGCGGCCGATGCGGCGGCCGACCAGAAGTCCAGTGCCTCGGTGAGGTTGACGGGTTCGTCGTCCCAGCGCGGGGTGTAGGTCTCGACGCTGATCCGGGTCTGGTCGGTGGTGAGTTCATGCAGGGTGGACATACTCCGCGATCCTTTCGATTGGGCTACGGTCCGGCCAGGTAGTGCGGTAGTTGGGCGAGTCCCCAGATGAGCCCGGCAACCCCCACCAGTGCACCGAAGAAGAGCACCACCAGTACGCCGACGCGCAACAACCGGCCTTCGGGGGAGGCCAGGTAGCGCAGCAAGCTGACGACGAGGTCGATGAGCCTCACCAGAACCATCATCGGCGGGGTCCTCCAATCAGTGTGCGGTTCATGTTCCACCGTATTCCGGGCGCAGGGCACCCGACAGTGCTTCCAGCGGCACCCGGACCACCACCGCCCCGCCGTCCATCGACCACACCAACCGGTCGGCGGGTTGTGGCTTCTCCCGCAGCATCGGGGCATCGGGCAGGTACAGCACCAGGTGATCGGTGGACAGCGCGAAGGCCCGGTAGTCGCCGGTGTATCCGCTTCCGCGGGGGCCGGGCGCGAACTCCTCCGCGGTGAACGGATAGGTGTTCGGCGTATGTGGGGGTGCCGCGGCGTCCAGGGCCGCCGGGAGTACCGGGGCCGCTGCGGTCGGGATGACGCTCATCGGGTCGACGCCCGGCTTGAACAGGTCGGCCAGGCCGAGCCGGCGGCCGGAGGCCATGTCGAAGACAAAGGTGCGGTAGGCGTTGTTGGCCTGCATCCCAAAGGGTTCCAGACATTCATGAACGACCAGTGACTGCACTGGTCCCGGCCCGGAAAAGCTCTGGTAATAGGCGATCGCGCTGCTGTCCCGCACAGCCTCGGCGCCCGAACTGCGCCACCCGTTCATCAGGCGCTGGTAGAAGTCGCGCACCACGGGGCCCGCCGCGGCGTCGTCCAGCATCGGCTCGGGAAGGTCGAAGGCGATGTAGCGCTCGGCTTTTCGCGGTGAGGTGACCAGGGTGCTGCAACGCTGACCGTCCCAGCCGGCCTGCAGTTCGCCGCAGAACCCCGCGGCGGAGCCGGCAGGCGCCGGTGCGCAGAACAGCAGCGCGGTAACGGTTCCCGTCGCGGCTGCCGCGGCGGCGAAGCGCCCGGTCACGGGTTCAGCTCCGCGGCAGCGACGTCACTGGCAAGCCAGCGCCCGCCCACCTTCTGCAGGGTGATCGCCATCGGGGTGACGTCGGCCGGCGGATCACCGGGGGCGCCCTTCACCTTGGCGCTGCTGAAGGTCTGCTGCACGAACAACAACACGGTGGCGCTGCGGGCATCAGCTGACTTCACCGCCGAGTTGACCACGCTGCCGCGGGTGGTCACCTGGTTGGCGAGCAGCAGCGCCCGAAGATCCGAACTCTGCTTGGCGTAGCGATCGTGGAACTTGCCGGTCGACCCGTCGAGGATTCTGGTGATCTGCCGGTCGATGGTGCCGGGGTTCGCGGTGGTCAGGATCTCCGCGTATTGCGTTCCGGCGTCCAGAGCCTCGCGCGCGGCGACACCGGATCGATAGTGTTGGTGGAGCAGCCAACCCTGATATCCGGCGCCGCTGAGCACGGCTATCGCGGCGAGCGCCGCTGCCGGCTTCACGATGCGCCGCAGTCGGGTGGTCATGGGTGCCATCTTCTTTCCTCAGATCAGGTCGACTTGACCGGCCAGCCATCGGCCGTCGACGCGTTCCATGGTCATCTGGATCCGGTTGCGGTCGATACGCGGTTCGGAACGGACTGCGTTGGTGATGGATTGGTCGACGAACAGCAACACCTCAACCCGGCTCGTGGTGGCCGATTTGACCGCCGCGTCGATGACGACGCCCTTCCCGGACGCCTTGTTGTCGATCAGGATCTGGCGTAGCTGCTTGGCTCCCAGGCTGTAGGCCTCCTTGAACGCTCCGGTCGCCCCGTCGAGTGCGCGGGCGTAGTTTCCGTCGATGTCGGCGGTGTCCAGGGTGGTCAGGGCGATGGCGTAGTCCTTGGCGGCCGCCAAGGCGGACTGCGCCGCGGCGGCGCGTGCATCGAGTTGGTGCAGGCGCCATCCGGCGTAGCCCGAATAGGCCAGTGCCGCGATGAGCAGCGCGGCCACCAGCGCTGCTGCCCGGTTTCGCCGCGCCGACGGCGCACCCGATTCCACGGTGGATTCCACGGGATCGGCTGTGGCGGTCTCGGTCTCGGTCTCTGCGGGATCGGTGACGGACTCCTCGAGGAGTTGGTCGAAGATGTCGGGCTCGGCGACATTTCCCATGGGGTTCGGCTTTCTCATCAGTTGGGGATCCATGCGGGCAGCGCAGGACCGCCGTCGGGAGTGGGCAGGGTGTAGGGCGGGTAGACCGGCGGCGGATCCAGAGTCGCCAGCGGATCACTTCCGGGCACCGGGCCGGCGGTGTCATCCCCCGGGGGGCGCGGCGCATTGCGGGCACCGCGGACCAACAAGGACGGGTCGTCATCGGGACAATAGGTATTGCGGTAGGGGGCAGGGAAATTCACCGCCGACGGCGACTTGCGCGGCAGGCCGTAGTCGCAGCGATGCCGCGGGTAGATGTCGGCGATCACCCAGACCCCGCCGTCGTGCACGGTGCCGGCCAGGCGATCCACCAGGGATCCGTGGTCGGGGCGCCACAGGTCCTGCAGGGCAGGTACCCGCAGATAGAAGATCTGCGACAGGGTGGTGAGGTTGCCCAGCAGGGCGTAGACGTTCTCGCGGTTGTCGCCGATGAAGCCGTCGACCTGCCCGAGTTCGGTGCTGCCGAGGTCGACCAGGGTGCGGAATCCGCCGTCCATCGTGTTGACGCCCTCGAGGATCTGCTGCAGGTCTTTGCTGGTTCCACGCAGTCCCGGGGCGACGTCGCCGAAGGTGGTGAACGTGATCCGGGTGTTGCGCAGCATGCTGACGGTCTCGGGCAGTACGCCGTCGAGTGTCGAGGCCAGCAACACAGTGCCGTCCAACAGCGCGGACAGCTTCTTGCCGCCTTCCGGGCTGACCCGCAGTTCGTTGAAGACCGCGGTGAGCTTCTCGGCATCCACCTGGCCCAGCGCGCCACGGCTGTCGTCGATGATCTGGGGCAGCGACACCGGCACGCCTGTCTGTTCCTGACCGATCAGTGAGCCGTCGGTCAGGTAGGGCCCGTTCTCGTGCTCGGGGCGAAAGTCGAGGTACTGCTCACCGGCGACCGACAGGCCCGATACCCGCACGGCGGTGTCGCGGGGAATCGGGCGGTCGGCGCGCACCGACACCACCGCTTCGGCTCCCGCTGCGGTCAGGTGTACGTCGGTGACCCGGCCGATCGGGATGCCGCGCACGGTGACGTCCTGATTGACCAGCAGACCGCCCGACTGCGGAAGCAGCACCCGCACCGAGATCGTCTTCTGCGCCGGATTGATCCCGACGCCGACGATCGTCACGTAGGCCGCGGCAACCACCGTGGTGAGCGCCAAACCTATGCCGGACAACAGGATGCGTTGCCGATGGCCGACCTGAACCAGCCAGACGCCCAGCCTGGCGAATAGGTCGAGGAGGTCGAGGAACGGTCTCACCGCTGCGCTCCGTAGATTCGGGAGAGCAGGATGTTCCACTCGTAGCGCAGGTCGCCGATCATCAGATGCCAGTCGGTGCCGTCTGACCAATGGAATTCGGGGTCGCCCGGGTAGTTCTTGTCGGGCCAGGGCACCAGCGTGATCTTGTCGATCTCTCCTTTGACGTGGGCGGCGGGGCCGTTGAAGGTCTTCATCAAGATCCCCAAGAACCGGTTGAACGACACCAAAGACAATTCCGGGTCCGTGGCGATGTCGTTGAATACACCGGCCATCTTGTTGATGTCGGCGGTGAGGCTGCGGGTGTCGGTGCCCTGCAACGACGGAAAACGGGACAGTTGCCGGGTGATCCGCGCGCCGGTGTCGACCAGATCGATCAAGCCGGAGGTGTTGTCGGAGATGACGTTGAGCGCCGGTGCCAGGTGGGTCAGTGCGTCGTCGAAGGTGGCCTGACGCTCCGACATGGTCGCGGCCAGATCCGAGGACTTGCGCAGCGTCAGGTCCAACTGCGTCGACCGGGCGCTCATCCGCGACAGCAGCGTCGCCGTCTGGTCCAGCAGCAGGCCGAGCTTCTCGCCGCGCCCGCCGACTGCTTTGCCCGCACCGTTGAGCATGGACACCAGATGGCGCACCGTGCCGCCGTTGACCAGCATCGCCATCGAGCTGATCAGTTCCTCGACGGTCGGTGCGTTGGCGGTCGCGTCCAGCGCAAGCGTGGCTCCGTTGCGCAGCAGCGCAGCGTCGGCGGGCCGGTTCTTGTCCGGCCAGATCTGGACGAAGATGTCGCCCAGCGGGGTGGCCGAGCGCAGTTCGGCGGTGCTGCCGGCATACAGCGGCACATCGGATTTGATCCGCATGGTGATGTAGGCGTTGAAGTCCTGCGCCCGAATCGATTCGACCTCACCGATCTGCGCGCCGTACAACCGGACCTTGGCCTTCTCCGGCAGGTTCAGGGCATCGGAGAACACCGCGGTGATGGTGTAGTAGGGCCCGCCGCCACCGGGTGCGGGCAGGGCCACGCTCTGCAGGTCCAGGCCGCATCCGACCGTCAGCAACGCCGTTGCGAACGCCAGCGTGGCGCGAAGCGCGCGCATCACACGCCGCGTCACGGTTGGTCACCGATCCCGTCCTGCATCAGGTCGAGCATGCTGCCCAGCCCGAAGTCCGGCCCGTAGTCGGCCAGCGTTCCGGTCGCGCACGCCAGCTGCTTCAGCCCCATCAGGTTGCAGATCTCCTTGCCGAACTGGCTGTTGAACAGTGTCTTGCCCAGCAGCAGGTGGGATCGCAGGCTGCCCGCGTGGTCGTCGATGATGTTGTAGAAGTTGTCGACGAACAGTGGTCCTACGTCGAGGATTTCGCGCAGGTCGCGTTCGTTGTCGGTCAGCGTGGTGGCCACCGTGCGGACATCGGAGAACGCGTCGCGCAGTCGGTCCTGGTTGCCTTCGAGCAGCCGCGAGGTCTCGGCGAGCAGCCGGTTGATCTTGGCACCGGTCTTGCCGGAGCCGAGGTTCTCCGCGGCCAGTATCCCGCTGAGTTGATGTACGTAGGAGCCGAATTCGCGTAGCGCGGCGTCATTTCGGGACGCGGCCTCGCTGAGTTCGGAAACGCCGGTGATGATCGTCTGGATGGTCTTCTTGCTATGTTCGCCCTTGTCCGATCCGACCTGCAGGGCTTGCGAGAGCCGACCCAACGTCGCCTTGATATCCGGCCCGTTGCCGACGGTGATCTGTGATCCCAGCGCCACGAACTCACCGAGCGGTCCCGAGTTCTTGTCGTCCCCGCGCAGTGCGCTGCCCAGCTTGTGCATCATCGCCAGGGTGCGTTCGAACTCGACCGGTGTGCGGGTGCGGTCGGTGCTGAGCACATCGCCGTTACGCAATTTGGGGCCGCCGGTGTATGCCGGGGTGAGTTCGACGTGGCGGTCGGTGAGCACTGAGGAGGAGACGGTGACGGCCTGTGCGTCGGCGGGGATGTCCACCCCGGCGTCGATCGCGAGCTCGACCTCGACGTAGCCGCCCCTGGGGGTGATGCCGGTGACCTTGCCGACGTCCATTCCCAGCACCGATACTCCGTTGCCGATGTAAAGGCCGACGGCGTCGGAGAACTGGGCGGTCACCCGGGTCTTGTGCAGGGCTATCCGGGGCAGGTCGGGGATCAGCTGGGGGACCACCGCGGCGCCGGTCACGGCCAGGACCATCGCCGCCGCGCCGGCGAGTGTGTAGAGCTTGAGGGCCCGGCTCATTCGCAGTCCTTGAAGTACTCGACGAGGTTGAACTGCCGGGCGCGTCCACTGAGGGCACACATCCAGGAGTCGACGAAGACACCGGCCGGCAGGAAGACGTCGACCGCGTTGCCGCTGCCGGTGGCGTTGGTGAAGTTGCGCAGCGCCACCGGGGTGGACTGCAGGAAGCTGCGCAGCAATGCGTCGTGGTCGGCGGTCATCTTCATGAACTCACCGAAGTCACCGATCATCTGATTGACGCCCGCCTCGTCGCCCAAGATCCCGTGGGCGCGGTCGATGAGCAGCGTGGCGCTGGCGAACAGCTGCTGCACGGCCGCACGCCGGGTAGCGATCTCGCGCAGCACATCCCGGCCTTGCAGCACCAGCGCACCGAGGTTGGCCCGCTGAGTGCGCAGCATCGTGGTCAACGTCTCGGTGTTGGTCAACAGGGTGCCGAGTTGGTCGCGGCGGTCGGCGATGATGTCGGCCATCGCCTGCAGGTTCTTCAAACTCTGCGGCAGTTCCTGCGCGACCCCGCCGAGGTTGGCGTTGAGCGTGTTCAGCGAGTCGACGAATCGGTCGGCGTCAACCGGTCCCAAGGTGCGGGTCGCCCCTGCCAGGGTTCGCTGCAAGTCGTAGGGAACCTCGGTGTGCGCCAGGGTGATGCGGCGATTCGTCAGTGCTCCGGTGCCCGCCGGTGACAGTTCCAGGTAGCGCGATCCCAGGATGGTCGTGAGTTTGATCGCGGCGCGGGTATCGGCGCCCAGGGGGATGCCGCGCTCGACGTTGAATCCGACCACCACGTGGTCGCCGGCCAGCTTGACGCGTTCCACGGTGCCGACCTTGACGCCGGCGATGGTCACCACCGCACCGGAACGGATCTGAGCCGCCTGGGCGAATTCGCCTTGGTAGCGGGTCCTTCCAACGCCCAGGCCGGAGTAGACGACGGTGGCGAGCAGCACCGTGGCGATGACGATGATCGAGACCACGCCCAGCCACGGCCTGCTGAAGGACTCGATGGGGCGTTTGAGCGCGGCCGGAAAGGGGCTCATCGGCACGCCGCCGAGTGCTGGTGGGCGAGGCCTTCGCTCGCGGTGGCCGCGCCGACGAACGCCCGGAACCAGTTGAACAACCCGCGCCACAGGCCGAAGTCGAGCTCGCAGGCATAGACGTCGCTGTAGGTGCCGCTCTGGGTGACCCGGGCAAGCCCCTGCAGGACATACGGCAGGTTCGCCGCCATGTAGGCGAACCGTTCACGGCCGTCGTTCACCCCGTAGTTGAGCAGCCCGGGCTGGCGCCCGATGAACTCTTCGAGATCGGGTGAGATGTTGTCGACGATGGTCGACAGTCGTGCCATGGTGGCATTGATCGAGCCCACCGAGTCGATCAGCGGCTCGCGCTGGTTGGCCAGGGTGACCATGGTGTCGCGGGACTGACGGATCATCCTCTCCAGGTTGGTGCTCTGGCCGGCCAGGTCTGCCATCAGCCGGTCCAGGTTGACGATGAGCGTGCTGAGCACCTCGTCGGGTCCGGCGAAGGTCTCGGCCATCTGCGAGGCCTGGGTGATCAGCGTCAGCATCGATGACTTGTTGCCCTGTAGCGCAAGGACTGTCGCATTGCTGATGTTGTCGATCTGCTCGGGGTCGAGCTCGGCGAACAGCGGCTCGAATCCATTGAGCATGTAGGAGACGTCCAACGACGGATTGGTGTGTTCGATCGGTATCTGGCCGTGGTCGGGCAGGGTGTCGTGGTTGTCACCGGGCCCCTGGGCCAGACCGAGGTAGCGCTGCCCGATGATGCTCTGATACGTCACCGAGGCGACCGTGTTCCGATAGAGCCGCTGGTCGCGTTGCACCCGGAACTGCACTTTGGCGGTGGTGCCCTGCAGGCTGACCCGGTCGACGCGCCCGACCCGCACACCGGCGACACGGACGTCGTCGCCGGGGCGCATGCCGGAGGCGTCGCTGAAGATCGCCGAATAGGTGTAGGTGGGCCCGGCGATGTCGCGGCGCAACGTGTTGTAGACCATCCAGGTGACGGTCAGGGCGAAGGTGGTGAAGATGGCCATGCCGATCACCGATCTGCTGCGTTGCCTCACCGGCCACCTTCTTTCGCGGTCTGGGACAGGTGCACCGTGCTACCGCGCAGCAACGGGGCGAGCAGCAGCACGGTGGGGGTATCGGCGCTGCCGGCGATCAGGCTGATCTGCTGCTTCTCCTGCGGACTTCCGACCAGTCCGACGTTGCCGCCTGCGACCGCCCCCTGCGGCTCGGCGGCCGGGACCTCGGCCGGGGGTCCCGGCGGCGGGGGGATCGGTGGCCCCTGCGGATCGCCCGGCATGGAGTGCCGCGGTGGGGTGACGTTTGGGCGATTCTCGGTCATGCCCGGGGTGGGTGATACGCCCTGAGATTCCAGCGCTGGGAACAGGTCCGGCGCGGTGGGCACCTCCGGTGCGGTCGCGCAGCTCGGCCCGGCCAGCTCGCCGTAACGTGGGCAGTCCGCGCGGACGTAGGTGCGGCTCGGCGTCAGTGCGATCGCCGCCTTGACCTGGAGCAGATTCTCGTTCGGATCCCAGATTATGTCGTAGATCCGATCGGCAAGAGTCTGCAACTTGGTTGACACGCCGTGGAATTCATCGGCGTGATCCGCGATCACCCCGAGAGCGGGGGTGAATTGACTGGTGATCGTGATCATCCGCTCGGACTGATTCTCCAGGGCGCCGGCCAGCGTGGTCGCGGTGTCGGTTCCGCCAGCCAGCAGACTGGACAGCTGCGGTCCCTTCTCGGCGATGGTGGCCATCGGCCGGATCGACCGGTCGAGTGCATCGAACAGTTCGGGCGACGCCTGCTGCAGGCCTTCGGCTGCCGCCGTGAGTGCGGACAAGGTGGTCGGCCCGGCGTCATCCTCGGCGACAACGGAGTTCAGCTGCGCCAGAATCTCGTTCAGGTTGTGTCCGGTGTCGGTGAGTTCCTGGCCGCGCCCGTGGGTGGCGGTGCCCAGGGCCGCGATCACGCCGACGGTGGTGTCGTCGGGTTTGCGGCCCAGAGGGCTGATCAACTGCCGGAGTTTGTTCAGTACGTTCTGGAACAGCACGGTGGGTAGTGACTCGTCTTCGAGGACCACGGCACCCGAGCGGAGGTGGTCGCGGGCAATGCCATTGTCCACCAGCTGGATCGCCGACACGGCGAACAGGTTGGCCGGTACGACCCGGGCGGTAACGGTGTCGGGGATGTTGACCGCATGTTCGGGTTTGAGCACGATGTGAACTTCGTTGGGCAGCCCGTGCGTGGACGGGGTGATGTCGGAGACCGAGCCGACCAGCAGTTCGTGGTACTTCACATCGGAGCGAGGCGGCAGGCCGTCGCCGATGTTGGTCAGCCGCACGTTGACTCGCACCAGGTTGTCCAGGCGGCCCTGGGATTTGGCGACCATGAGCGTCGCGATGGCGACGGCGACGATGATGAACACCACGCCCAGCACGAACACCCGAAGGTTGGAGGGCCCGCGCGGATCGGTGTCGAATGAGTTGGGCATCGCCTAACCCCCGAACCTGGCGCCGGATTCGACGCCCCACAGCGCCATGGTCATGAACATGTTGACCACAACCACCGCGGTCACGCTGGTGCGCATCGCCCGTCCGGCGGCCACCCCGACCCCTGCCGGGCCGCCCGATGCGACGAACCCGTAGTAGCTCTGAATGGTCGAGGACACGAACACGAACACGGTGGCTTTGAACGTCGCGTACAGCACGTCGCGGCCGTTGACGAACAGTGAGAAGTAGTGCAGGTAGGACCCGTTGGACTGCCCGGAGATCAGGATGACGGAGAACTGGCAGGACACGTAGGCGATGCCCAGCGCCACCAGGAACAGTGGGACCACCGCGATCACCGATGCGACGGCCCGGGTCGTGACCAGGAACGGGATGGGGTTGATCGCCATCGCTTCGAGCGAGTCGATCTCCTCGTTGATGCGCATGGCGCCGAGCTGGGCGGTGAAGCGGCAGCCGGCCTGGGCGATGAACGCCATCCCCACCATGATCGGGGCGAGTTCGCGGGTGGTGGCGAACGAGGAGATCAGGCCGGTGGCGGGTCCCAGGCCGAGCAGGTCCAGCACGTTGTAGCCCTCGACGGCGACCAGCGCACCGGCGATCGCCCCGAGTGCCAGTGCGACGGCGATGGTGCCACCGCCCACCACGATCGACCCGTTGCCCCAGGCGATGTCGGAGAGCAGTCGCAGCATCTCGCGCCGATAGTGACGCAGCATGGTCGGTATCGAGGCGAGGGTTCGGCCGAAGAAATGCACCAGATGGCCGGCGCGGGCCACCGCCAAGAACACGCCACTGAACAGACCGGTGACCGACCGCAGCCCGGGTATCTCAAAAGCGCTGGGAATGACCATTGTCTACAGCGCCTGCCTGGGGAACAGGATCACGTAGAGCTGGCTCATCAAGACGTTGACGAACATCAGAAGCAGGATGGACTCGACGACGGCGGCGTTCACCGAGTTGGCGACGCCGGCGGGTCCGCCGTGGCTGTCGAGGCCCTTCTGGCAGCTGACGATCGCGACGATCATCCCGAAGACGATCGATTTGGCGAATGCCAGCCACATGTCTCCGACGTCGGAGAACGACGAGAAGGTGGCGATGAACGAGCCGGCGGTCCCGTTCTGCAGGAAAACGTTGAAGATGTAGCCGGCGACGTAGCCGACGAAAAAGGTGATGCCGGTGAGCAGTACGCCGACGGTCATCAGGGCGGCCAGTCGCGGAACCACCAGACGCCGCACCGGTGAGACGCCCATGACCTCCATGGCCTGGATCTCTTCGCGCATGGCCCGTGAGCCCAGGTCGGCGCAGACCGCGGAACCGACGGCCACCGCGAGCAGCATCGCGGCGACCAGGGGAGCCGCCTGGCGGATGATGACCAGCCCGGTGGCCGCGCCGGCCAGTGATGAGGCGCCGACTTGGCCGGCTAGCACACTGAACTGGATCGAGAGTGTCACTCCCACCGGGATGGTGACGAAAACCGTTGGCAGGAAAGCGGCGCCGGCCACGAACGCCGTCTGGTCGATGAACTCGCCGAGCAGCAGCCGGCCGGTGAACAGGTCGACGAACAGGTACTGGACGGCTCGCACCCCCAGTACCACTTGGCTGCCGCCGGTGCCCAGCGACTGGATCGGATGGTTCTGCAGGTACTGCACGAGCCAGTCGACGACGGCGCGCAGGCCTGCTCGGCCGGCCAGTTGTCGGTCGGCGAGTTGGATCAGCCGACGCGCGGAATCCGGTGTGGCCATCGGGTCACTGCATGCACACGTTGGAGACCAGCAGCACCGGCCACGACACGATCGACCCTAGGAAGGACACGATCAGGTCAAGTCCTTGCATCTCGTGCAGGTGCGCGGTGTGGGTCAACGACCAGACCAACCCGATGATCAGGTAGGGCGTGCCGATGATCAGGCCCATGCCGATCAGTTCACCGACGCTCATCCGATAGCTGAGTAGACGGCCAATGCCGTCGACAATGCCTGGCATCTGAAAGTTCTCCCGACTCTTCTGGTCCCGCCGCAGCGGGATGTGATGCAGGACTCAATTGGCTTGTGCGAGAAGCATGCCACGGCCGAGGCCGCGCTGCAAGAGGAAAGTTAATTTTGCATTCCCGATTTTGCCCTCGATAGTCGCAGGACGCGCTGGGTAGAAGTGGATGCGGGCCCCAGATTAGTTAATTTTGATTACAGGCCGATTTGAGCCGCTGCGTTCCCACGACGGGCTGGCGAGGGCTTCGACAGCAGGCGATTTGGCGCGGTCGCCGCCTATTCGGTAACCTCGTACCTACCGACGCGGGGTGGAGCAGCTCGGTAGCTCGCTGGGCTCATAACCCAGAGGTCGCAGGTTCGAATCCTGTCCCCGCTACTAGTGGAAGGTGGCCCCCGGAGAAGTTTCCGGGGGCCACTTTTTCAGCTTCCTACGGCCCGACGCCGACCCAGCGACGGTACGTCGCCACATCGACGTTGCTGCCGCACACGATGGTGACGACGTGCCGACCGGCGAAGCGGGAGCGATCCTCCAGGATCGCGGCGACACCGAGTGCGGCCGAGGGTTCGACGACCAGACCCGCATGATCGAGAAGCAGTCGCATACCGGCGATGATCGAGCTCTCCCGGACCAGGACGGCGTCGTCGGCGACTTGCAGGAGATCGTCCAATGCGGCCGGGATAGGGCTGCGGCTGGCAACGCCGTCGGCGATAGTGGTGGTCGAGTCCGTGGTGACGACGCGCCGTTGCTGCCACGAGTACGTCATCGCAGGCGCGCCCAACGGCTGAACACCGATCACCTCGACGCCGGGCGCCAGCTCCTTCATCACATGACCGACACCGATGGTCAGTGCCCCTCCGCCGAGTGCGATCAAGACCGCGTCGAATGACGTTGCGGCGTCCACCAATTCCAGCCCGATGGTCGCCGCGCCTTCGCAGGTCTCGATGTCCACGGTGTCTTGGACCAGTCGGATGCCCTCGTGGCGCGCGATGGTCTGCGCCCGTTCGCGTGCCACATCGAAGTCACCGTCCACCAACTCCAGCCGGGCGCCCAATTCGCGGATGCGATCAAGCTTGGCGGCCGGCGCAGCATGCGATGCCACGACGGTGACGGTGAGTCCCCGGCGTCGACCGGACCAGGCGAGGGCATGGCCGAGATTGCCTGCGCTGGCGCACACCACCGCCTGCGCGCCGTCCTCGACGAGGCGGCTCGCGACGACCTCGGCACCGCGGGCTTTGAAACTGCGGACCGGGTTCAGTGTTTCGAGTTTGATGCTCACCGCGCACCCGAGTTCGGCTTCCAGCCCGTCGCAGCGGTACAGCGGGGTATCGAGAAAAGCCGGATCGATGACCCCGCGGGCCGCTCGGATCCGGGCAGTGTCCAGGCGTGTCCGCTGCACGAGACAGCAGCGTAGCGCCCCAGGTACGGCTCTACGCAGGTTCGACGCCGACGAACTGCCGCCATCGACAACGTTTCCGCCCACGGACCCACTCACACGCTAAATGTCGGTGCCATTCCCTACGCTGGGGACGTGGACTACCCGGCGATCGACGCGCTGCGAGAGCGGCACCCCGCGTGGCGGCTGCTGCGCGCCGGCAACGCCACGCTGATCTTGTCTTTCCTCGGCGCGTTCTTCGTCGAGAGCAACCGGGGCGGCTGCCCGGCTGGTGAGGTCGCGGCGGCGCTGGGGGATCACCTATACGCCTTGAACACCGCGAGTGATGATGTCGAGCAGCGCTTTCCGAAAGAGCCGCGGTCCTACCTGGAGGATTGGGCGGCCACCGACGCCGGCTATCTGAGGCGCTACTACCCGCCCGGCGATGACGACGTGCATTACGAGGTCACGCCCGCGTTCGAGAAGGCTTACGCATGGGTTACCTCACTACAGGGACGGTCCTTCGTGGGCACCGAATCGCGGCTGCACACCGTGGTCGAACTGTTGCGGCAGATCGTGCACGGCACCGAGGAGCAGGCCGATGTGCGCCTAGCCGAGCTGCGCCGTCGCCGCGAGGAGATCGATGCGCAGATCGCGGCGGTGGAATCCGGCGTGCTGACCTTGCTGGATGCGACGGCGGTGCGCGACCGCTACCAGCAACTGTCGGCCACCGCGCGCGAGCTGCTGTCCGATTTCCGTGAGGTGGAGGAGAACTTCCGGCTGCTCGACCGCGCGGCACGGGAGAAGATTGCCGCCTGGGACGGCTCCAAGGGCGAATTGTTGGCCGAGCTGGTCGGCAGCCGCTCCCAGATCGCTGGCTCCGATCAGGGCCGCAGCTTCGGATCGTTCTATGAATTCCTGCTGTCGGAGTCGCGTCAGATCGAGCTCACCGAGCTGCTCGCCAAGGTGTCAGCCCTGGACGCGATCGCTGCCGATGACCGGATCCGCGGCATTCACCACGACTGGTCGGAAGCCGCCGATCGCGCGCAGCGCACCGTCCGGCAGATCTCCGAACAGTTGCGCCGCTTCCTCGATGACCAGGTCTGGCTGGAGAACCGGCGCGTCCTGGAATTGGTCCGGGCTGTCGAGGTTGTCGCCCTTGACCTTCGCGGCAACCCTCCGCCCTTCGGCCTCGAAGTCGACCAGCCGGGCATCGAGATCGCACTGCCTTTCGAGCGCCCGCTGTATCAGCCCCCCGTCGCCGTAGCGGTCGAGAGCAAGATCCAGCAGGGGACCGAGGAAGTGGACGCCGATCTGCTGTTCTCTCAGACCTTCATCGACCAGGCCCGCCTGACCGAGATCATCCGCGACGTCCTGCCTGAGGGTTCCTCGGCGCTACTGTCGGATGTGGTTGCGATCCATCCGATCGAGAAGGGTGCGGCCGAGATCGTCGGCTACCTTGCGCTGGCCGACGACGACGTGGCGGTCGAGATGGATGCGGACGACGAGACGCTGCTGGACTACGTCGACCCCGCCGATCCAGAAGTAATCAAGCGGGCGCGGCTGCCGAAAGTGACGGTGCGACGCCGATGAGCAATGAACACGCGGTTGCCAGCGCGATCATCCGGCTGATGCAAGGTGTCGTCTACCGCGAGTCCGACGAGGACACCTGGGTGACGCTGGAACGGCTCGGCGCCGGTGTCCGCGATCATTTCGCCACCATCGGCGTCGACGTGGTCATTGACGACGCCGAAGGCTATGCCTATTTGCGGTCCCGATCGCAGGATGACGGCGACGACGTGCTGCCTCGGCTGGTCCGGCGGCGCGCACTGACCTACAACGTCAGCCTGCTGCTGGTGTTGCTGCGCAAGCGGCTCGTCGAATTCGAGACCATCGGCGCCGAAGGCAGGCTGGTGCTGACCACCGAGCAGATCGTGGAGATGCTGCGGCTGTTCCAGGCCGAGTCCACCAACGACGCCCGCGTCGTCGACCAGGCGGAGACCACCATCAAGAAGACGGCCGAGTTGGGCTTTCTGCGGCAAATGCGCGGGCAGCGTGACCACTGGGAGGTACGGCGAATCCTTAAGGCGTATGTCGACGCTGCGACGCTGTCGAACTTCGCGGCGAAACTGGAGGAATACGCCGGGGCGGGAGTAGACGATGAGTGATGGACTGTTCTCCGCGGTCGAGCTCGGCCCCGCCCCGCGGGCCGGCTACCGCCTGGCCTACGCGGAGGTTTACAACTGGGGCACCTTCGACAATCAGATCTGGCGGTTCACCCCCGGCACCGAAACCTCCCTGCTCACCGGCGATATCGGCTCAGGCAAGTCGACGGTCGTCGACGCGCTCACCACACTGCTGGTGCCGGCCCACAAGGCCGCCTACAACAAGGCCGCCGGCGCTGACGCCAAGGAACGCACCCTGCGCTCCTACGTCGAAGGCCACTACAAGTCGGAACGGGTCGAGGCCACCAGCAAGTCGCGTCCCAAGGGACTGCGGGAGAACCGCCGCACTTACTCGGTGATTCTCGGCGTATTCATCAACCACGGACACAACGAGACAGTGACCTTGGCGCAGGTCTTTCAACAGCGGGAGCCCACCGGCCAGCCCTACCGTTTCTACGTCACTGCGACCAAGGAACTCTCGGTCGCCACGGACTTCGCCGACTTCGGCACCGACTTGCGGGATCTTCGCAAAAGGTTGCGAGCGTCGGGGACCGAGATCTTCGACGAATTCCCCAAATACGCAACGTCGTTGCGTCGCCTACTGGGAGTGCGCTCGGAGCAGGCGCTGGAGCTGTTCCACCAGACGGTCTCGATGAAATCGGTCGGCAACCTCAACGACTTCGTGCGTGACCACATGCTCGAACCCAGCGACGCCAGTGCGCGTGTCGCGGACATCATCGCCCACTTCGACGACCTGACCAAGGCCCACGACGCCGTGAAGCGCGCCCGCGAGCAGTTGGAAGCTCTGGAGCCCATCGCGGCGACCGCCGCGAAATACGATGCCGCGCTTGCTGAACGCGACGCACTCGATCGCGAACGATCCGCGGTCGCACTGTTCATCGCCGAACTTCGCGCCGGTCTGTTCGCCGACGAGATTGCGGATCTAGAGGTCAAAGGCGCGGCGCTGTTGGCCGAGCAGGACACCGCCAAAGCCCGGCAACAGGTGATGACCGACGAACGCGAATCGCTCATCGAAGAACGTGCCAAGGCTGGCGGGGACCGTATCGGCGAGTTGGAGCGGCTGGCCCGCGAGGCGCAAACCCAAGCCGACAAACGTCGCGGTGCCCGCACCCTGTTCGACGCGGCCGTCGACGCCGCGGGGCTGAAACCCGTCACCGGCAGTGCGGAATTCGCGGCGCTGACCGCTGCGCTGCCCACCGAACGCACGCATCGACTCGACGACAAGCGTGCCCTCGACACCGCCACCTCCGAGCAGATCGGCCGCGAGCAGGACCTGCAGCGGAGATGTGACCTGCTCGCCGCCGAACTGACCAGCTTGGAGAACCGCACCAGCAACCTGCCTGTCGAACAGGTCGACGTGCGCGCGGAACTCTGCGCCGACCTCGGACTGACACCGGAAGATCTGCCCTACGCCGGTGAGCTCATCGACGTCGCCGATGAACACGCGCCATGGCGGGGCGCCGCCGAACGGGTGCTGCGCGGGTTCGCGCTGTCGCTGCTGGTGCCGCAACAACACTACGACGCCGTCACCGGCTGGGTGAACGGCCGACGGCTCACCTTCCGAGGCCGCGGCGGACAGGTGACCGGCGCCAAGCTGGTCTACGAACGGGTTCCCCGGCAACGAGTTCGGCTGCAACGACCGGTCAGCGACAGGCTGATACTCGCCGACTGCCTCGACGTCAAGGACGGACCGTTCCGGGATTACCTGGTCGATGAACTGACCAAGCGCGCCGACCACCGCTGCGCGGCTGACCTGGCGGAGTTCCGCAGTTGCAAGCGTGCCGTTACCCGCGAGGGCCAGGTGCGCTCCGGTGAGCGCCACGAAAAGGACGACCGGCACCGCCACGACGACCCGCGCCGGTGGGTGCTGGGCTGGGCCAACGAACGAAAGATCGCCGCGCTGTACGCCGAACGCACCGAGGCCGAAGATGAGCTTGCCGGTGTGGCCGCCGGACTCGCGCAGCTCATGTCGCGGCGTGACGGGCTGCAAGCGGGTTTGGAAGCGCTGGCCCGGCTGGAGACCTTCGGCTCCTGGACCGACCTGGATGCCGACGAAGCCGAGTTGCGTGCGAAAGACCATGACGCCGAACGGGTCCGACTACAGCAGGGGTCATCACGACTGGCGGAAATCACTCGAGCCCTCGTCGATAACGCCGAGCAGGCCCGCGTGGTGGGGGAGTTGATCGACAAGATCACCGGACAACTGGCCACCGCGCAGGCTACGAAAATCCAAGCCGAGCAAGGCAAAAAGCGTGACGACGACTTCGTGGCCGGCCGGCCCGAAGAGGAACTGATCGCCGCCCAGGCGTCGTATCCGGCCCTTGGTGAGCGGCTCGGGAAAAACCGTCCGGTGCGTGCGGTCGACTGCGCGGACACCGAGGTCGCGCTCTCAGCGGATCTGCACCGCCGGATCGAGCGTCGCACCGGCCAACTCAACGGTCACGCCCTGAACCTGGGGCAGTACATGAGCGACGTCCTGCGCCGCTGGCCCGAGTTCCGTGCGGACATGGACGCCACCGTCGAGGCCCGCGCCGATTTCCTGGCGCTGCGTGACCGCGTCGCCAACGACGATCTGCCGCGATTCGAAGCCGAGTTCAAAGAGCAGCTCAATAAGAACGCCATCCAGGAGCTGGCCGGGTTCAACAACTGGCTGGGTCGGCAGGCCGCGGCCATCGACGAGCGGGTCAACCGCATCAACGAAGCGCTCGGTGCGGTGCCCTACAACCCGGGCCGCTACATCAAGCTGGAGAAAGAGCCCACCACCAACAGCGATGTTGCGCAGTTCCGTTCGGAGCTGCGCAACCTGACCAACGACAGCCTCGCCGTCGACGGGGACCAGTACTCCGAGCAGCGCTTCCTCGATGTCAAACGGATCATCGAGCGATTCCGCGGCCGAGACGGCTACGCCGAATCCGACAAGAACTGGACTCGGCGCGTCACCGATGTACGCAAATTGGTTCGCATTCTCCGCCTCCGAACGCGACGCCGACACCGATATCGAGTGGGAGCACTACAGCGACTCCGACGGCAAGTCCGGCGGCCAGAAGGAGAAGCTCGCCTACACCATCCTCGCGGCATCGCTGGCGTACCAGTTCGGTCTGGAATGGGGTGTCGAACGATCACGCGACTTCCGGTTCGCGGTCATCGACGAGGCGTTCGGGCGCGGCTCGGACGTCTCGACCCGCTACGCGCTTGATCTCTTCGCGACGCTGGGCTTGCAGCTGTTGATCGTCACCCCGTTGCAGAAGGTGCACGTCATCGAGCCGTACGTGAAGGCTATCGGTTTCGTCGACAACCCGAGCGGTACGTTCTCGCGGCTGCAAACGATGACGATCGAGGAGTACCGGACCCGCCGCGACGGACGGCATTAATGGGGTGGACCACGCCAGAGGACATCGCCGCTAAGGTCCGACGCCGCTGGGCAGACGGATCGCTACTGCGCGGCTACGCCGACGGCGAGCCCTTCGCGCCGATCGAGGTGCCGCTGCGCGGCCCGAAACCCTCGCAGATCGGCGACGACATCTCCGCCGCCCGCGCCTGGGTGGCGGCCCTGGATGCCGGTCGGCGCGACGACACAAGGTACACGCTGGTCTGGCAGTCGATCGGCGGCAGGGCGGTCGGTCGCAACCGTCTGCCGCTTCGTGCGGTGGTGTCAGGTATTGAGCAGGCCTGGGTGCTGCTGGGGGTGGCGGCATCGGTGCGCCGGTTCGACGGGCTTTTGGCTCTCGCGCAAGGGTATCCGCTGGTGCGGCACTGGATCGTCGACAATCCGCATCGTGCCCTCGACCTGGGGTCGCAGCTGCCGCAGCTGATCGCCGCCTACGAGTGGCTGGACACGAACCGGGGCTCGCAGCGCTATCTGCGAGAGATCAGCGCACCCGGTGTGGACACCAAGTTCGCCGAGCGGCACCGCTCGGCTCTGGCGGCGATGCTGGGCGTCCCTTCGTCGGCGTCGGGATTCCTTTCCGGGCTTGGACTTCGGGCTAAACCCGGGTTGGTGCGGCTGCGGCCCGCACCGTCACTGGGGTTCCCGACATCGTTGACTGAGCTGGCGCTGCGTTCCGAGGAGCTGGCGCGGCTGGACGTGCAACCGGGGATCGTGATCATCGTGGAGAACGAGATCAGCTACCTGAGCCTTGAGGTTCCCGACGACGGGGTGGTGATCTGGGGCAAGGGTTTCGAGGTAGACGCCGTGGGCCGATTGCCGTGGCTGGCCGAAGCCGACGTCGTGTACTGGGGCGATATCGACACGCACGGGTTCGCCATCCTCGACCGGCTACGGGCTTGGTTGCCTTTGGCGCGTTCGGTGCTAATGGACCGGGAGACACTGCTGGCGCACTGTGATCGGTGGGTGACCGAGGACCGGCCGGCCCACTCGGCTCTCACCCGGCTGGCGACGGACGAGCAAGAGCTGTATGCCGACCTGGTCTCCGACGTGCTGGGGGAGCGTGTGAGGCTGGAGCAGGAGCGCATCGACTGGGGGTGGGTGCAGCAGCGGCTTCGATGTTGAGCGGCGAGCTCAGGCCAGCTGCAATCGCTCCGTGGGTTGCCCGGTAATCGCGGTGATCAGATCGAAGTCTTTGTCGACGTGCAGGATAGTCAGCCCGGCGAGTTCGGCAGTCGCGGCGAGGAGAAGGTCGGGGATCGACGGAGCACGGTGCTGACCGCGGTCAGCCAGCAAGGTCTGTACTTCGAGGGCGCGGTCCTCGATTCGCGGCTGCAGATACTCCACCGGAATCAAAGACACCGGTGGCTCACGCAGTTCGCGGCGGGCGATGTCGCCGGTCTGGCAGGAGAAGCCCACTTCCAGTCTGGTGACGGTGCTGATTCGGACGAGGCCTCGTCCGATGCGGTTGTGCCAGAGTCGGGGGTCGGCGCAGGCCGACAGTCGGACCAGGGCCGACTTGTCGATCAGCCACTGCTGCTCGGTCACCAGCCCCACGCTTTACGCATCAGCTCCTCGTCAGCGAGGGCGGCGCAGTTCTGCGCGAATCGCTCCATGTCCTCGGATGTGATCGACCGCCGCGGGGCGGCCGGTGTGGCCGCCAATTGGCGGCGCACGTACTCGACGCGGGAGAGGCCCAGTCGCTCGGCCTGTGCATCGAGGCGGGCGATCACGTCGTCGGGAACGTCACGGATCAGGAGATCGCTCATCTCACGATGATAGCAGTCGATATCGTTGCGCGGGGTGTGGAAACCACCTCACTCAAATCACCCACGGCGCAATCAATGTCATCGCCCCCAACACCGCCAGCCCGATGACGAAAGCCACCACCGTAAACCCCATCACCTGGCGGACATTGAGCTTCGCGATCGCCAGTAGCGGGAGCAGCCAGAACGGCTGGATCATGTTCGCCACGCCCTCGCCGACGGCCACAGCCATGGAGATCAATCCCAGATAGGCCGGCGACTGCTGCCCGATCGCCAGCGCGGAGTCGACCGCGATCGGGCCCTGCACCGCCCAGTGCCCTCCGCCGGACGGCACGAACAGGCTGATGATCACCGAGCCCAGGAACGTCAAGAACGGCAGCGTGTACTGCGTCGCGCCGGTCACGAGCATCTGGGCCAGCAGTGTTTGCAACGGCTTTGAGCCCTCGGAGCCCTGATAGGCGAGCAGGCCGACCAGGCCGCCGTACAGCGGATACTGCAGCAGCAGCGGGCCCGATACCTTCGCGGCGCCGGTGAACGCCCGGATGAACCGGATCGGGGTGTGGTGCAGCAGGGCGCTGGTGATGGTGAACAGCATGATCATCGACGAGATGTTCAGCGCGAAACCACTGGCCACGAAGTAGCTGATGCCCGCGGCGAACAGCAGCACGTTGAGGATCCACTGGTTCTCCAGCCATTCGGCGAACGTCGTGCCGGCCGATACATCAACGGCTGCTTCGTCTTCGAACACCGCGGGATCGGGGGCCAGGCTCTCGGAGGGTTCCATTCGCCACACCGCGAGCCCGAGTATCGCCAGCACGAGGATCACCGACAACCAGCTGTACGGCTGGAAGATGGTCTGGCTCAACGGCACGGTGAAGCCGGCGATCTTGTGGATCACGTTGATGGGGCTGCCCGAATCGGTGTTCGCCAGCGCGATCGACGACGAGAGCCCCTGCGTCCAGACGATGAAACCCATGAACGCCGCGGCGATCAGGTAGCCGAAATGCGAGTCGGGGAAACGCCGCGCCAGCTGCCGGGCCACCAGCGCTCCGGCAACCAGTCCGAGGCCCCAGTTCAGCAGGGAGGCAACGGCACTCACGGTGAAGCACAGCAGCGCGCCCTGCGCCTGAGTGCGCGGCAGCGCGGCGGCGCGAACGATGGCTCGCTTGAGAACCGGTGCCTCGGCCAGCGTGTATCCCGTCACCAGGATCAGCGCCATCTGGAAGGCGAAGGTGAAGATATTCGCCTGCCCCCAGACGCCGGAGTACCACGCCGTCAGCATGCCGTGGGCGGATGCTCCGGGCACCAGCGCGGCGACCAGCCCGGCGACGATGAGCGTCAGGATCACCGCGAACAGATACGGGTCGGGCATCAGGCGCTCGACGTAGCGGACGCTGAGCCCGGTGAGCGATTGCATGACGCCCCGACGTCGGGTTCGCAGCTCGGTCATCGCGCCAACGATAGATGCCGCGGCTGCCCGGGGCGGGTCAACGCGGAGACACTGCAGCCGTCCGCAGCGCGGCAGCGATGTCGTCGAGTGCGCGGGCGGCGTCGTCGAAGGGCCAGCGGATGAACTCGTGGATCATGCCCGGGTAGCGGATGACGGTGGTGAGAACTCCAGCAGCCCGAAGCCGGGTGCCGTATTCCTCGCCTTCGTCGCGCAATGCGTCGTATTCGGCGGTGATGATCAGCGCCGGTGGCAGTCCGTCGAGTGCCGTGGCCAGCAGCGGCGAGACGTGTCCGTCCAGCTTTTCATGCTCGGCGTTGAGGTAGTGGTTCATGAACCACTGCTGCGTCGGTCGGCTGATGTTGCCGTATTTGCCGGCGAACTCCCGGATGGAGACGTTGCTGCGCCGGAAATCCACGTCGGGATAGATCAGCACTTGGGCTGCGATCTCGGGGCCACCGGCGTCGCGGGCGAGCAGTGCGACCACCGCCGCGAGATTGCCTCCGGCACTGTCGCCGGCGACCGCGAGGTTCGTACCGTCGCCGCCGAAGTCCGCCGCGTGCGCGGCCACCCAGCGCGTGGCGGCGAAACCGGCATTGATCGCGGCCGGATATTTTTGCTCCGGGGACAGCGGATAGTCCACGGAGACGACGACGCGACTGGTGCGGTTGGCCAGTGCTCGGGCCAGGCTGTCGTGGGTGTTCAGGTCGCCGAGTACGTAGCCACCGCCGTGGAAGAAGACGAGGACAGGCAGCGCCCGGTCCGGCTGCGGGTGATAGATCCGGATCGCCAACTCACCGGATGGGGTGGCAATGACGTGATCCTGCACGGCGGCAACGGCTTCGCCGGGGCCCAGGGCTTGGGTCATGAGTCGCATACCCTGGCGAACCTGCTCCGGGGTGAAGTCGTGCAGGTCGGCGAAGTTGCTGCCGGCCAGTCGATCGAGATGTGCTTTGACCTGCGGATGTAGCGTCATGATGGAGGTTTCCTTTCGCTGGGGGCGGGGGTGTCGCTAGTATCTGACTTGAACCACACTTCAAGTCAAGGAACGGACAATGCTGCTGGACATCGCCGAGGTGACCAAGCGATCGGGCCTGGCGTCATCGGCCCTGAGGTTCTACGAGCGGCGTGGATTGATCACCTCGGGGGAGCGCAACGGTCTGCGCCGCACCTACGAGCCGGCGGTGCTCGACCGGCTCGCGCTGATCGGCTGCGCCAAGTCGGCCGGGTTCACCCTGGCCCAGATCGAGCGATTCCTGTCGGCCACACCCAGCGACACCGAACTGCGGGTCCGAATGGCCGAGAAAGCCAGTCAGCTCGACGAGGAGATCGCGCGTCTCACCCGGATGCGCGACAGCCTCACCCATGCCGTCACCTGTACCCACACGCCGCTGGTGGAGTGCCCAGAGTTCAAGGCGCGCATCGCCGATACCGACGGTGACTCATAGTCACCTCACAGTTGCACGTCCACTAGGGTCGTCCCATCGACATACCGGGAGGGCGCATGCCGTTCGAGGCACATCTGAATCGTTGGCGGGTCGCGCGCCTAGTCGCCCTCGCGGTGGCGTTGCTGCTGGGCGGGGTGCGGCTCGCGGGAGGCTTCGGGCCGATCGACGCGGTGCGTGGGGTTCCACCCGAAACCCTGCACGTGATCGGCTGGATCGGGATCGTGTTCTTCGGTCTCGGCCTGGTGATGATGGTTCCGCAGCTCTTCCAGTCCGGCGTCGAGGTTCGCATCGACGCCGAAGGTGTCTACGGGCGGCGCTACTGCAAACGGGTGATTCCGTGGAGCGCGATCGAACGCATAGCCACCGTCGACATGGGCCGGATCCAGATCGCCTACCTGTACCTCAACGACCCGGAAAACCACCCGCCCGACGGCGTCGCGGGCTGGATCCGACGGGCAACCCGGGGACTGGGGACGAAAACCTTTGGTGACGTTTCGGTCACGCTGCAGAACACCGATGGGAACATCGCCGACATGCGCGCCGCCTTCGACCATTTCGCGCCGGGCAGGCGCCAAGACCCCGCTGCCTAGCGCCCCGGACGAAAGGTTCCACCATGGCCGGTCTCTACCACGCCGCGCTCATCTTCCTGATCGTCCTGACGATCGTCACCTTCGCCGGCAGCTTCTGGTTCACCAATCCCTACGGCCGGTTCGCCGGCCCGGATCAGCGCTTCACGCTGCCCGGCAAGATCAGCTGGCTGATGTTCGAATGCCCGCAGTGGTGGGCGTTCACCGTGACGTTCTGGCTCGTGGCGCACCGGCATGGACCGCCGGCGGTCGTGTTGTACGCGCTGTGGCAGTGCCACTACCTCTACCGCGGACTGCTCTATCCGCTCAGCCGCAAGGGCGATGGCAAGCGGTTCCCCATCTCGGGTATCGCCTTCGGCTTCATCTTCAACGCCGTCAACGGTTTCGCCAACGGCTACGCGGTGGCGCTGGCCCCGCACCTGCAGCAGGAGCGCTGGTTCGTCGACCCCCGATTCATCCTGGGGCTGGTGATCGCGGTGATCGGCTGGGCGATCAATTTCCAGGCCGACCGCATCCTGATCGGGCTGCGCGCCGACGGCAGCAGCGGGTACAGCATCCCGTACGGCGGGGTGTATCGCTGGGTGTCCTCGGGCAACTATTTCGGTGAGCTCATCTTGTGGGCGGGCTGGGCGATCATGGCCTGGACCGTTCCCGGCCTGATCTTCCTGCTCTTCTCCATCGCCAACCTGGGCCCACGGGCGATGGCGACCCACAAGTGGTACCGGCAGCAGTTCCCCGACTACCCGCCCAACCGCAAGGCACTCATCCCGGGCCTGCTCTAGATATAAAGGCGCACAGCCGAAATCGCGCCCCGGTCAGCGGAGTCGCGAGCGAACTCGAACAACCCCACCCCGCGCCTGCCGTTCAGCCGCACCGTGGCAGTCACGGTGTGTCCGGCGGCAAGCAGCTTGTCGACCGCGAGATGCTGTGCAGTTGAGACGAACTCGGCAACCGTGGCCTTGGTGACGCCGTCGGTGCTCAGCGTGGCGTTCGGTGCCAGCAGGGCGGAAACCGTTGGCACATCGGTGCGGCCCAGTGCCGCGACCAGATCCTCGACCCGGCGCTTGCCACGCTTGCGAACCCCGGACAGGCCGCGGAGGAAGCCGGCGCAGCCGGAGAGCCCCTGATGACGAAGCAGTTGCGGGCCCAGGATGACCGACGCCAACAGTCCACGACCACCTGAGGTCAGCAGCTGCCCGATCATCTTCTGCAGTTCCCAATGAGCGAACAGCCGCTGGATCTTCGGCGCGTTGTCCGGCCCTTCGGAGACAAGGTCATAGCGCAGGTGCATCGGGATGTGCATGGTCACACCCGTGGACATCGTGGTACGCACCGTGAGGTCTCGAAACACCGACATCCCCGCGACCACATCGTTGGCGACGTCGAACTCGATGGTGTTCGGTGCGATGAAGGTGTCGAAGAAACGCCCGATGGCTTCCGGGCCGACATGGGGAGTCGACCCGACGGGGTCGTTCACCTGCCCGTCGGCGGCGAAGAGCCCGACCCAGGCCGATTTATCGTGTACTGCAACTGCCTTCGGCGACTGTTCGACGGCGTCGAGCAACGCACTGGAGCTATGCGGAAAACTACTGTCCGGCATCGCGGTTCCTCTCGTTTCGAAGATCTAGGTACTGGTCCGGCGGGCCCGTGATCTCACCACAACACCGGAACGCCGGCAAGGCCGGCGAATGCGGCATCACCGGTGATCAGGGTCATGGATCCGATGATTGCCTGGGCCGCGAGCATGCGATCGAACGGGTCCCGATGGTCCCAGTCGAGTCGTCCGGCCAGGAGTGCGTGCTCCTCGGTGATCGGCAATCTGGTGGCGCCTAAGCGGTCAAGATGCCTGGAATAGGCGCCAAGGATTGCGTCTGCTTGAGGAAGCTTGCCCAGCCGCTGCTTGGTGGACAGTTCCCAGGCTGACACCGTCGACACAACGATGGGGACGGATCGGTCGGTGAGGACTTCGCGAGCCTCGCGTCCCAGGCGGGCCGGGGCCGTGAGCGCCCACAGCACAGCATGGGTGTCCAGCAGGTACGTCACTGCCATGCGGTGAGTTCTTCTTCGGGCAGTGGGTCGAAGAACGCCTCGGGAACCACATAAGCGACGAAGCCGAGTTCGCGGTCGCCTGGGCTGGCGAGCGGGATCAGTCGGGCGGCCGGGTGGTCGCCGCGGGCGATGACGAATTCTTCGCCGCCCTCGACGGCGGCGATCATCGCGGACAGGTGTGTCTTCGCATACTGGACCTTGACCTGCTTCATGACACCGATGCTAGGTGGTTGACCAAGGTTGGTCAATATTGTTGGTCAACTCGTGTGCGGGATGGGGGTCAGTCGCGCATCCGCAGCACGACCTTGCCGGCCGCCGTGCGGTTCTCCAACGCCGCCAAGGCATCTGCGGCCTGCTCCAGGCCGAATACGTCCGGCTGGGGAGCGGGCACCTTCCCCGATGCCAACAACGTCTCCAGCGTCGACCACTGCCGCTGCAGCTCGCCCGGATGAGACATCACCCAGGCGCCCCAGCCGACGCCGACGACGTCGATGTTGTTGAGCAGCAGCCGGTTCACCTTGACCGTCGGGATCTCGCCGCCGGTGAAGCCCACCACCAGCAGTTTCCCGCCCGGGGCCAGCGAACGCAGCGAGTCGGTGAACCGGTCGCCGCCGACCGGGTCGAGCACCAGATCCACGCCCCGCCCACCGGTCAGCCCGGACACCGCCTCGCGGAACCCGTCGGCCAGCACCGTGTCGGTGGCGCCGGCGGCCAGGGCGGTCTCGGCCTTGGCCGCGGTGGACACCACTGCGATCACCCGCGACGCGCCGAGCGGCCCGGCCAGTCGCAATGTCGACGTGCCGATCCCCCCGGCGGCGCCGTGTACCAGCAGCGTCTGGCCCTCGGTCAGCCCGGCGCGCGTGGTCAGCGCGAACAACACCGTGAGGTCGTTGAACAGCAGACCCGCTCCGGCTTCGAACGACACCGTGTCGGGCAGCTTGAACACCTGCTCGGCGGGCAGCGCGATCACCTGCGCCATCGCTCCGTTGAGCATGGTCAGCGCCGCCACCCGGTCACCGGCTTGGACATGGGCGCCCGGCGGAGCGCTGCGGACCACTCCGGCTGCCTCCCCGCCGGGAACGAAGGGCAGTGGGGGCTTGTGCTGGTACAGCCCGCGGGACTGCAGCACGTCGGGGAACGCCACCCCTGCGGCGTGGACTTCTACGACCACGACGTCACTGGCCCCGTTGTCGGCGGGTTCATCGAGATCGACCACCCGGGCGGCCGACGGTCCATCGAGCTGGGAAATCTGTACCGCGCGCATCGGGGTCCCTTCGTCGGCCGGACAGCAGTGGCTACCGAAAAACCTAGACCACCGGGCGTAGACTCACGAGGCGGCAGTGTGGCCGCAGCTCTGATGAGGTGGCAATGAGTTCTCCGAAATCCCGTCGGCGGGTCCGTGATGAGAAGACCTCGGCGGCGTTGCCGCCCGGTCGCACCATTGCGGTTCGCGCCGCCGACGGAACCAAACTGCATACCCAGGTCTTCGGGCCCTCCGACGGGTATCCGATTGTTCTGGCACACGGCATCACCTGCGCCATCCGGGTCTGGGGGCATCAGATCGCCGATCTGAGCTCCGATTTCCGGGTGATCGCCTACGACCACCGTGGCCATGGCGGCAGTGGGGTGCCCAAGAGCGGTGGCTACAGCCTGACCCACCTGGCATCGGACCTCGACTCGGTGCTCGAAGCCACGTTGGCGCCGGGGGAGCGCGCCGTCATCGCCGGACACTCGATGGGCGGTATCGCCATCAGCGCCTGGTCGGACCGCTACCGGCACCGGGTTTCCGAGCGCGCCGACGCGGTCGCGCTGATCAACACCACCACCGGCGAGCTGCTCGAGCTGGTCAAGCTCTTCCCGGTGCCGCCGCCGTTGCAGCAGACCCGGGTTCAGGCGGCACGCCGAGCGCTGCTCGCTTTCGGCAGCGTCCCGATCGTCGGGCCGGCCAACCTCGCGGTCCGGCAGTTCGTGCACATGCTCGCCGTCGGTGGCGAGGCGGACCCGACAGTGTCGGCGTTGATCTGCGACCTGTTCGCCAAGACCCCGGCCGCCAGCCGCGGTCACTGGGTGCGGGTGCTGGTCGACGCGCTCGGACCGTCGCACATCAGCCTGGCGGGACTCACGGTGCCCACCCTGGTCATCGGCAGCACCCGCGACAGGCTGCTGCCGATCGCCGCATCGCGGCGAATCGCCTCGGCCGCACCGAGTCTCACCAAGTTCGTTGAGATGAGTGGGGGGCACTGCTCGATCCTCGAGCACCCGGGGGCGGTCAATAAGGAACTTCGCGGCCTCGTTGAGCTGGCCACCGGATTCGCCGACGGCCTGGCCGACGAGCGCGAAGTCGGCTCGTAGCGGCGTTGAGGGTTCTCACCGCGCTGAGCGGACTGACCGGTGTCGTCGAGCAGGCGACCCAGTTGCGCGATGCCGGCGTCAGCGGCGTCTTCACCTTCGAAGGCCCGCATGACGTGTTCGCGCCGCTGACCCTGGCCGCCGGTGTGGGTGGCCTGGACCTTATGACCAACGTCGCGATCGGGTTCCCGCGCAACCCGATTCACCTGGCGCACCAGGCCAACGACCACCAGTTGCTCAGCGGCGGGCGATTCGCGCTGGGGCTGGGCACCCAGATTCGCGCCCAGATCGAGAAGCGATTCGGCGCAGCCTTCGACCACCCGGTGGATCGCATGGTCGAACTGGTCGCGGCGCTGCGGGCGATCTTCGAATCGTGGAACACCGGTGCCCGCTTGGACTTTCGCGGCGACTACTACCGGCACACCCTGATGACCCCCACCTTCAGTCCTGGGCCGAACCCCTACGGTGCCCCGCCGATCTACGTCGGCGCGCTGGGCCCGCGCCTGACCCGTGCCGCCGCCGCGCACGCCGACGGGCTGTTGGTGATGCCGTTCTCCAGCAAGCGATTCCTGCGAGACTCGACGATGTCAGCGGTGAATGCCGGGCTGACCCGGGCCGGCCGCAGGCCGCACGACTTTGCGGTGATCCCGGAGATCATCGTGGCCACCGGGGCCACCGACGCCGAACTGCGAGCCGCCGAAGCCGCCACCCGAAAGCTGCTCGGCTTCTACGCCTCCACCCCCGCCTACGCACCGGTGCTCGCCGCGCACGGCTGGGAAGACCTGCAGCCCGAGCTCAACGCGTTGTCCAAGCAGGGCCGTTGGGCGCAGATGGGCGAGCTGATCGACGACGACGTGCTGCACACCATCGCCGCGTGCGGCACCCCCGCGCAGGTGGCCGCCCACATCCGTGACCGGGTCGAAGGCATCTCCGACACCGTCTGCGTCTACCAGGCCGCGCCGGTCGCCCCGGCCGTGATCGGCGAGATCGTCGCCAACCTCGGTTAGGGCTGCGTCAGGGCGCCATGGTGACCCAGTCGGGGAATCCCGTCGGGTCGTGGCGGCCCAGCACACCGTGCTCGTAGAGCCCCCAGCCCTCCACCGGGGCGGCGTCGCCGTCGCGGCACACCGCGCGCCCTACGTGGTCGATCATCCCGAAGCTGGTGCGCCCGATGATGCCGGGATCGGTCATGTCGTAGGTGAGTCGTTCGGTGAACTTCTCGCCCTTCCACTCGCCGTGCAGCCAGTCGGCGTCGCCGCCGTACCCGCCGCCGACGTGAATGGGCACCGGCAGTTTGGATTCCACCTCGAAGAGGACCGGCGTGCCGTCCGGCCGGGTGGCCTCGATGGTGGCACCGGTGGCGATGCGGGTGCCCGAGCGGTAACGGGTGGAGATCCGCGGCCAGCCCAGTTGCTCGACGCGGCCGTCGCGCCAGACCCGGGTGCAGTCGTTGAGTGAGCGGAAGCCGTCGGGCTCCTCCTGGATGATCATCACCACCGCGAAGTCCTCGAACGCCATCGGCACGTACAGCCACCACATGCCGTCGAACGGCGGGTCGGCGGGCCGGCCCGCGGGTTCGCGTTCGCCGACCGGACGAATACCCCAGGACCGGTCCCGGGAGCCGATCCAGACGGCGGGGTCTACGGCGATCTCCTCACCGTCGATCACGATCTGCCCGCTCCAGGCGCCCAATTGGGCGAAGCGCTGCGCGTCCAGGGTCACCCGGGTGCCGGTCCGCAGGATGTGCCGCTGCTCCTGCACCGGGTCGAACAGGCCTTCCCAGCGCAGATCCAGTGCGATGCCCTGGGTCTCGTCCATGACCACCCGCAGGCAGCGCAGCGGGTCGGTGACCTCGATGCGGTAGTTGCCGATGCGCTGGTTGAGCCGGTCTTGATCGATGGCGTCGGACAGGTGCACCGCGGTCTGGGTGTCGCCGCGGCGAACCAGCACGTAGGCGTCCTTGACGCCGAGGTTGGGGTAGTAGCCGCAGCCGGTGATCAAGAAGATGTCGCCGGTGCGGTCGTGGGCGTTGAGGTAGCAGCGGTCGTAGAAGTTGCGGTCCGATGAACCCGGCCAGGCGATCGGTTGCGGCAGTTGGTGAACGGGGTATTCGTCGAGGGGGCCCAGCATCAGTTCTGTTCTCCGATCAGCTTTTTCAGCAACCCGGCGTGGTAGAAGAGCGATTCGGGGTCTTCCGGCTTGTCCATCTCCCCGAAGTGCACCCGGCGGGCCCCGGTGCGCATGAACACGATCGCCCACATCACGCCCGCGTAGACGTAGAACCACTGCAGGTCACCGAGTTCGACGCCGGTGAGCTTGCGGTAGGTGGCTCGCACGTCGTCTTCGCGCATCACCTGGGGCAGTCCGGCGAATCCGGCGAGTCCGGCGAGTTCCTCGAACACTGCGTGGGCGAATATCGGCCATGACACGTCCAATTCGCGTGGCCCCAGTGAGACCATCTCCCAGTCCAGCACGGCAACCGGACTGAAGTCGCGGTAGAGCACGTTGCCGATCCGGGAGTCGCCCCAGCACAGCACCGTGTCGCCGGCGGCCGCCTCGGCCGGCCAGTTCGCCTCCAGCCACGCGAAGCTGCGGTCCAGCAGCGGTGAGCGGCCGATGTCGGGTACCGCGAACTCGTACCACGCCCGGATTCGGTCGAAGTGCCGGTGCAGCGCGGTCGGCCCGCTGCGGTCGCCTTCGTCGAGGAAGCCGAATGTCTTCACCGCGTCGGGGATCGAGTGCAGGGTGGCAAGAACCTCAATGGTGGAGTCCTGCAGGGTGCGTTGCTGCGCTGCGGTCGCGTCGGCGAACCAGTTGTTGCCGAATGTGTAGGGCATGACATCGGGGGGGACCTCGCCGTCGACGCGGTCCATCAGGAAGAACGGCCGGCCCAGCACCTCGCCGGTGTTCTCGATCCAGCGGACCTGCGGCACCGGAACATCCGTGAGCTCACCGACCAGGCGCATCACCTCGAACTGGTGGTCCAGCCGGTAGGACGTGAACACCGGGACGTCTTCGTCAGACGGTGCCACCCGCATGACCCAACGCTGGGTGACCGGGCTCCCGTCGGCCTGCCAGCGGCCGGTCAGCATGATCGTCTCCGACGACATGCCGTTGGTGTCGACGCCGCTTTCCACGGTGATCTCCGGCGTGATTCCGCCGGGCAACTGTGTGGCAAGCCAGCGAGACATTACGGTGGGCAGGGTGGTGATATCGCGGCTGGAACGCTGGATCCGGCCGACGTCCTTCTCCACAGTCGGTTGGTCGACCACGGGTTGATCCTCCGTCAGTTAATTACGATACGACAGGTAGCGTTATGAAACCAGAAGCTTCATCGGTTGACAAGGGACCCGGGGCGGGCAGGCCTCGGGACCCTCGTATCGACGCTGCCATATTGCGGGCCGCTGCGGAACTGGTTGTCGAAGTCGGATATTCGAATCTGAGCCTGGCGGCCGTCGCCGAACGGGCCGGGACCACCAAGACCGCGTTGTACCGCCGGTGGCCGAGCAAGGCCGAACTGGTGCACGAGGCCGCATTCGCGGTGCCGCCGAGTGCGGTGACCGCGCCGCCCGGCGACGTGGCCGGCGACCTGCGGGCGATGATGGCAGGCGCGCGCGATTCGTTCACCAACCCGGTCGTCCGGGCCGCCCTGCCCGGTCTGATCGCGGACATGGCCGGCAACGCCGAGCTGACCGCGCGCATCATGGAGCGCTTCGCGGGCCTGTTCGAGGTGATGCGCTACTGGGTGGCCGACTCGATCGGCCGCGGTGACGCACGCGCAGACGTGGACCCCGATCGACTGGTCGAATTGATCGGTGGCGCAACACTGCTGGGAATGATGCTGCGCCCCGGTGAGGATCTGGACGGTGACTGGGTGGAGCGCACCGCCGCCATCATCACCCACGGCGTCGCGGTCTAGGGCCATGTCGACGCCTGTCGCGCCCGCCGCACCACTGCCCTTTCCGGCCGACTGGGACTCGCTGCTGGTGTTGGTCCCGCACCCCGACGATCCCGAATACGGCACGGCCGCCGCGGTTGCGAAATGGACCGCCGCCGGCAAGGCCGTGCGTTACGCCCTGGCCAGCAGCGGGGAAGTGGGCATCGCCGGTATGGCCCCTGAGCAGGCCGGGCCGCTGCGGGAGGACGAGCAACGGCGGGCCGCCGCGATCGTGGGGGTAGGAGACGTCGACTTCTGGGGATTTCCGGACAGCAAGATCCACAACACGGCGGCGCTGCGTGGCAAGATCGCTTCGGTGATCAGCGAGGTCCGGCCCGACGTGGTGGTGACGATATACGGCGGCGCGGAGTTTAGGCCGGGAGCGCCCAACCAACGCGATCACATCGAGTTCGCGGCCGCGGTCACCGACGCCTGGGACTCGCTGGCGGACCCGCCGCCGTGGTTGTTCCAGAACGGGCCGGAACCCACTCATGCCGAGATGGTCGGCGACTACCTCGACGCGGCAGTCGATTCGCTGGCCGCGCACGAGGTCTACCTGTCGGTACTCGACCCGTCCACCCCGGTGCGCGAACAGGCCGGCGCCGTGGTCGCGATGACGACGTCGGGTCACGCGCGCGGGCCGGCGGCCGGATTCATCCTGCAGCGGAGCACCCAGCGATGAGCGGACCCGACCGGCAACTGCGTATCGGCGTGATCGGTGCCGCGCGGATCACGCCCGACTCGCTGATCAAGCCCGCGGCCGCCAATGCCGAGGTGGTCGTGAGCGCGGTGGCGGCACGCGACCCCGACCGGGCGCGAGCCTTCGCCGCCAAGCACGGCATCGCCCGGGTGCATGACAGCTACGACGCGCTTATCGCCGACCCGGACATCGACGCCGTCTACATCCCGCTGCCGAATAACCTGCACGGGCGGTGGACCCTGGCCGCGGTGGCCGCCGGCAAACATGTGCTCTGCGAGAAGCCGTTCACCGCCAACGCCGACGAAGCCCGGGAGGTCGCCGCGGTGACGGCGCGCAGCGACCGGGTGGTGATGGAGGCGTTTCACTACCGCTACCACCCGATGACCCTGCGCATCGAGGAGATCATCGCCTCGGGGGAGTTGGGCACACTGCAGCGGGTCGAGGCCGCGCTGAGCTTCCCGGTGCCCAAGTCCTCTGACATCCGCTTTCAGTACCCGCTCGCCGGCGGCGCGTTGATGGACGCCGGCTGCTATCCGATTCACATGCTCCGAACCTTCGGTGGGGGCACCCCGGAAGTCGTTGCCGCCCAGGCGAAACTGCGTGGCCCGTCGATCGATCGGGCCATGACCGCGCAGTTGCGCTTCCCGGCGGGGCACACCGGCGCCATCAGCTGTTCGCTGTGGTCGTCGAGCCTGCTGAAGGTCAGTGCCCGGGTGATCGGTGACCGCGGCGAACTGCGGGCGTTCAACCCGCTGATGCCGCAGTACTTCCATCGGCTGAAGGTCCAGTCGCAGCAGGGCAAGCGCGTCGAGCGATTCGACCACAAGGCGTCCTACGCCTACCAACTCGACGCTTTCGCCGACAGTGTACTGCGTGGAGCGCCGGTGCGGACGACACCTGCGGATGCGATCGAGAACATGACCGTCATCGATGCGATCTACCGCGTCGTCGGTCTGCCGTTGCGCCAGCCGAGCTGAGCTGTCAGCGCGCGAATTGTGTCGCGGCGTCGGCCAGTTCGAGCAGCGGCTGCGGCAGCACGCCCAACGTCACGGTGATCGCCGCGCACAGCGCAATGGCTGCCTTGCTCCACACACTGGGCGGCACCAGCTGCGGCGGATCGTCGGGGCTGTCGGTGAAGAACATCAGCACGATCACCCGGACGTAGAAGTAGGCGGCCACACCGCTGGTGATCACACCGATCACCACCAGCGGGGCGGCGCCGCCCTGCGCGGCGGCGGAGAACACGGCGAACTTGCTAACGAACCCACTGGTCAGCGGAATACCCGCGAATGCCAGCAGGAACATCGAAAACAGCAGGCCCACAATCGGATAACGACGGCCGAAGCCGGCCCACTGCGACATGTCGAGTTCCTCGGCACCGCCGGAGCGGCGGACCAGGTTCACCACGGCGAACGCACCCACCGTCGAGAAACTGTAGGCGACCAGGTAGAACAGCGTCGAGGAGATTCCCGCCGGGATCGCCGAGAGCACGCCGGTCAGCACGAAACCCACATGGGCGACCGAGGAGTAGGCCAGCATCCGCTTGACGTCGGTCTGGGTGATGGCCGCGAGGGTGGCGACCAGCATGGTCAAGATCGAGATCACCCACAGCAGCGGACGCCACTGATCGTGCAGCGCAGGCAATCCGACGTAGACGATACGCAGCATCGCCCCGAACGCGGCGACCTTGGTTGCGGCCGCCATGAATCCGGTGATCGGGGTCGGCGCACCGACATAGACGTCGGGAACCCAGGAGTGGAACGGCACCGCGCCGACCTTGAAGAACAGTCCCACCAATACCAGTGCCGCGCCGATCAGTGCCAACGGATCAGCGCTGTGGGAGAACAGTTGATCGCCGATCTCCGGCAGGGCCAGCGCCCCGGTCGCGCCGTAGATCAGCGCGATCCCGAACAGGAACAGCGCGGAGGAGAACGCCCCGAGCAGGAAGTACTTCAGCGCCGCTTCCTGTGACAGCAGGCGACGGTGGCGGGCCAGCCCGCACAGCAGATACAGCGGCAGCGAGAGCACTTCCAGGGCGACGAACAGGGTCACCAGGTCGTTGGCGGCCACGAACACCAGCATGCCGCCGACCGCCAGGATGGTCAGCGGGAAGACCTCGGTCTGGGTGACCCCGGTACGTGCCGCGTCCAGCTCGTTGACACTGCCCGGGACGGCCGAGGCCTGCGGGGTGAACGAATCCAGACCCGCTTGCGGGCGAACCGGAGCGATCGCCGCACCGGGCCCCTCCGGCAGACCGGTACCGATACTGCGTTCGGCGATGAAGATGACGGCCATGATCCCGACCAGCAGGATGACGCCCTGCAACACCAATGCCGGGCGGTCGATTGCCACCGCACCCAGCACCACGAGGCGGCCTGCGGCGGGTGTCTCACGGCCCACCATGACGACTGCGGCGAACGCGGCGGCCAATCCGGCGACGGCCAGCAGCACCTGCGTCAGGTAGCGCCCCCGGCGCCCGACGAACGCTTCGGCGAGCACGCCGAGCACCGCGGTGCCGAACACGATCAACAGCGGTAGCACCAGCGCGTATTCGATGGATGGGGTGGGCATGCTCGACATGATCAATGCGCTCCCTCGGCGGTCAGCAGTGCCGGGTCGGTCTGACCGATCGTGGTCAAGGTGTGGTCGACGCCCGGATTGATGATGTCCAGCGCGGGCTTCGGGTAGAAGCCCAGGAACAGCAGCAGCGCGATCAACGGTGCGACGACGACGAGCTCGCGGGGCACCAGGTCGCGGATGCGTTCGTTGCCCGCAGTCATCGGGCCGGTCATCACCCGCTGGTAGAGCCACAACATGTAGATCGACGACAACACCAGGGCGGTGGTGCCGACTGTCGCAGCCACCCAGTACCGGTTGAATGTGCCTATCAGCACCAGGAATTCACTGATGAACGGCGCCAGGCCGGGCAGCGACAGGGTGGCCATCGCCGCGACCAGGAAGGTGCCGGCCAGCACCGGGGCCACCTTCTGCACGCCGCCGTAGTCGGCGATCTTGCGGGCGCCGCCGCGCCGCGAGATCAGGAATCCAGCGATCAGGAACACCGCCGCGGTCGACAGCCCGTGGTTGAGCATGTACAGCGTCGAGCCGCTCTGGCCCTGACTGGTCATCACGAAGATGCCCAGGATGATGAAGCCGAAGTGCGAGATCGAGGTGTAGGCGATCAAGCGCATGATGTCGCGTTGGCCGATCGCCACCATCGCCCCGTAGACCACCCCGATCACCGCCAGCGTGATGATCGCCGGCCGGAAATAGATTGAGGCGTCGGGGAAGAGCTGCAGGCAGTAGCGCAGCATGCCGAAGGTGCCGACCTTGTCCATGATCGCCATCATCAGCACCGCGGTCGCCGGGGTGGATTCCACCGCGGCATCGGGCAGCCAGCGGTGCGCCGGCCACAACGGGGCCTTGACCGCGAAGGCGAACATGAAGCCGGCGAACAACAGTTTGAGCACACCCGGGTCGACGGTGGTGGTTCCCGGCGAGAACGCCGAGACCAGTTCGCGGAAGTCGAAGGTGCCGCCGGAAGTGCCCTCCTGGGCGCTCACCACGTACACCCCGATGACCGCGGCCAACATGATGAGGCCACCGAACAGGTTGTACAGCAGGAACTTCAACGCGGCCTGCGATCGTTTGGCGCCGTTGCCGAAGCCGCCGATCATGAAGTACATCGGGATCAGCATCGCCTCGAAGAACACGTAGAACAGCAGCACGTCCAGCGAGACCAGCGAGATCAGCACCATGGATTCGACGGTCAGGGTCAGAGCGACGTAGGCGTGCGGGCCGCGACTTCGCTCACCTCCGTCGTTCCAGGCGGCCAGCATCAGAAGTGGAATCAGTCCGGCGGTCAGCAGCGCCAGAATCACCGCGATACCGTCCACGCCCAGGGTGTAGCTGGCCCCGAACGCCGGTATCCAGGAATGGGATTCGACGAATTGATACGGTGCCGCCACCGGGGTGGTGTCGAAGCCGACGGTGATCACGACCGCCACCGCCAGCGTCGCCAGACTCACCAGCAGTCCGGTGAACTTCGCCAGCCGGGTCGCGCCGCCGGGCAGCACGATCACCAGTCCGGCACCGACCAGCGGCACCAGCCACAGCAGACTCAGCCAGGGCAGGTTTGCGTTCACAGGTGCACCGCCAGCACTACGGCGGTGACCAGCACCGCTCCGGCGAGCATGGTCAGCGCGTACGAGCGCACGAAGCCGGTTTGCAGGCGCCGCACCAGGATCGACCCGACGGCGACCAGACCGGCCAGGGTGTTGACCGAGCCGTCCACCGCGCGGTCGTCGACGTCGACCAGGACTTGCGCCAGTCGGTTACCCGGACGCATGAAAACCTCCTCGTTGACGGCATCGCCGTAGAGATACTCGCGGGCGGCCACCGTCAGGACGGACACATCGGTGGGCGCGGTGATGGGTATCGGCTTTCGGCCGTACATCCGGTAGGCCACCGCGCACCCGAGCAGTACGACGCCCAGGGTGACGGCGCCGGTGAGCCAGGCCGGGATAGCATGGGCCGCCTCATGTTCGGCCAACTCGGCGATCGGGGTCACTACCGGACCCAGCCAGTGCTCGAGGCGCCCTCCGATCGCCAGCACGCCGCCGGAGAGTACCGCGCCGGCGGCCAGCACGATGATCGGCCAGGTCATGACCCGCGGCGCCTCATGCGGATGTTGCAGTGCCCGCTCGGCGCTCACTTCGCTCTCGTTCGCCGCCCACCGCCGCTCGCCGCCGAACGTCATCAACATCACCCGGGTCATGTAGAACGCGGTGATGCCCGCACCTGCGATGGTGACCGCGCCCAGCACCCAGCCACGTGTCCCGCCCGAGGCCAGTGCGGCCTCGATGATGGCGTCCTTGGAATAGAACCCGGCGAACGGCGGCACCCCGATGATCGCCAGGTAGCAGATTCCGAACGTCACGAACGTCACCGGCATGAACGTCCGCAGCGCGCCGTAGCGCCGCATGTCCTGCTCGTCGTTCATGCCGTGCATCACCGCGCCGGAGCCCAGGAACAGGCCGGCCTTGAAGAAGCCGTGGGTGAGCAGGTGCAGGATCGCGACCGCGTAGCCGGCCGGGCCCAGACCCGCCGCCAGCACCATGTAGCCGATCTGGCTGACCGTGGACGCCGCCAAAGCCCGTTTGATGTCGTCCTTGGCGCAGCCGATGATCGCACCGAACAACAGGGTGACCGCGCCGACGACGATGACCGCCAGCCGGGCGTCGGCGGACAGGTCATAGACCGGTCCGGACCGCACGATCAGGTACACCCCGGCGGTCACCATGGTGGCGGCGTGGATCAGCGCCGACACCGGGGTCGGGCCCTCCATCGCGTCGAACAACCAGGCCTGCAACGGAACCTGCGCGGACTTGGCGCAGGCGCCGAGCAGCAGCAACAGTCCGATGGCGGTGGTCAGACCGCTCGGGCCGTCGGCCTGGACAGCACTGAACAGGCCGTCGTAGGACAGCGTGCCGAACCCGGCGAACATCACGAACATGGCCAGCGACAGCCCGAAGTCGCCGACCCGGTTGGACACGAACGCCTTCTTACCGGCCGTCGCGGCGGACGGCCGGGCGTACCAGAAGCCGATCAGCAGGTAGGACGCCAGGCCGACGCCTTCCCAGCCGACGTAGAGGCCGAGGTAGTTGTCGGCGACCACCAGCAGCATCATCGACGCGACGAACAGGTTCAGGTAGGCGAAGAAGCGTCTGCGGTCGGGATCGTGCTCCATGTAGCCGATCGAGTAGATGTGGATCAGCGCGCCCACCCCGCTGATCAGCAGCACGAAGCAGATCGACAGCTGGTCGATCAGCAACCCGAAGTCGATCTGCAGTGCACCGACCGGAACCCAGTTGAACAGGTGGGTGTGAATCGCCCGGTCGTCGCCCGCTCGGCCCAGCATGTCGACCAGCAGCCCCAGCCCGATCGTGAATGACCCGAGCACGGTGGCGGTTCCCAGCAGATGGCCCCACCGGTCGGTTCGCCGTCCTCCGACCAGCAGGACCAGCGCACCTACCGCGGGCAGCGCCACCAGAAGCCAGCTCAGCTGGCCCAGATTCGTCATAGAGCTCCCCAAATCCCTAGCCGCGCAAAAGGTTCGCGTCGTCGACCGACACCGAACGCCGGGCCCGGTAGATCGTCATGATGATGGCCAGCCCGATCACCACCTCGCAGGCGGCGACGACCATGGTGAAGAACGCCACCATCTGGCCGTCGAGCTCGGAGTGCAGCCGGGCGAAGGTGACGAACGCCAGGTTCGCGGCGTTGAGCATGAGCTCGACGCACATGAACATCACCAACGCGTTGCGCCGGAACAACACTCCGGTGGCGCCGATGGTGAACAGCATCACCGACAGGTACAGATAGTTCTCCGGATTCACTGGTTCGAACCCTCCCCGTCGGCGTGCGCGGCATTCCCGCTGGCGCCGACCCAGCGGTGCGTCAAGGTGTCCGACACCGACAGCGCCGAGAACGAGCCGTCAGGCAGTCTCGCGGCGATGTCCACGGCGTTGTGGCGCGCGTACACGCCGGGCGTCGGCAGCGGGGTCGGGTGGTGACCGGCCTGGAATCGCCGGATCGACAACTCCCGCTGCGTCATCCGCGGTTGGAGCCGCTCGCGGTGGGTGAGCACCATGGCTGCGACCACCGCGGTGATCAGCAGCGCGCTGGTGAGCTCGAACGCCCAGAGGTAGCGGGTGAAGATCAGCGCCGCCAGGCCCTCCACGTTGTTCTGATTCAATTCCTGGCCACTGTCGACCGCTGCGCCCGGAGCACCGACCTGGCGCAGATGCATGGTGGCGCCGCCGATCCCGGCGATCAGCAGGATTCCGAAGGCGGTGCCGGCCAGCGTTCCCGCGACTCGCTGGCCCCGCAGCGTCTCCCGCAGTGATTCGGGGGAGTCGACGCCGATCAGCATCATCACGAACAGGAACAGCATCATCACCGCGCCGGTGTAGACGATGACCTGCACCACGCCCAGGAACATCGCGTCCTGGGCGAAGTAGAACACCGCCAGGATGAGCATCGTCATCGCCAGGAACAGTGCGGAATACACCGCCTTGGCGGCGGTGACGACGCCGAGCGCGCCGACGACGGCCAGCGTGCCCAGCACCCAGAACGCCACCGCCTCACCGGTGGAGGTGCGGATGACGACGTCGGAGGCGAGTTGCACGGTGTTCATCAGGCCTTGCCCTGTTTCTTGCGGTCCAGCATCACGAACAGGTCCGGGTTCTCATCGAGCCCGTCGGGGCTGACCCGACCCAGGTAGTAGTCCTTGTCGGTCGCGCCCGGCGGCATCGCGTGCGGCGGAGCGGTCATTCCCGGTTCCAGTGGCGCCAGCAATTGGTCGCGCTCCCAGATCAGATCGGCCCGGTTGTCGGCGGCCATCTCGTACTCGTTGGTCATCGTCAGCGCGCGGGTCGGGCAGGCCTCGATGCACAGGCCGCAACCGATGCACCGCAGATAGTTGATCTGGTAGACGCGGCCGTAGCGTTCGCCGGGGGAGAAACGCTGCTCGTCTGTGTTGTCGGCGGCTTCGACGTAGATGGCGTCGGCCGGACAGGCCCAGGCGCACAGCTCACAGCCGATGCACTTCTCCAGCCCGTCCGGGTGCCGGTTGAGCTGGTGGCGGCCGTGGTAGCGCTTGGCCGTCGGCTTCTTGTGTTCGGGGTAGCCGTCGTTGATCGGCTTTTTGAACATCGTCTTGAGGGTGACGCCGAACCCGGCCAGGGCGTCGCGCAGGCTAGCCATTGACGTCCTCCTTGAGCCGCGGCGAATTGCGCTGCGGTAGTGGTGGTGTCGGGAATGAACCCTCGTAGGTGGCGACAGGTGGCGGCAGCGGTTCGTAGTTGTCGCCGCGCACCGCACTGAATTGGCGATGCAGCAACACCACTGCCACCACGGTGGCCAGCGTGCTGACGGCGGCGAGTATCGCTTCCCAGTGCGGGTAGCCGTGGTTGCCCAGGCTGCGCATCGCTGCGGCGAACAGCACCCAGATCAGCGCCGACGGGATGAGGATCTTCCAGCCCAGGGCCATGAAGTGGTCGTAGCGCAGCCGGGGAAGGGTGGCCCGCAGCCAGATGTAGATGAAGATGAATCCCCACACCTTGGCGGTGAACCACAGCAGCGGCAGCCAGCCCTGGTTGGCGCCGGGCAGGAGGCTCAGCGGCAGCGGTGCGTGCCAGCCGCCGAAGAACAGGGTGACGGCCAGCGCCGACACCGTGGTGATGTTGATGTATTCGGCGAGGAAGAACAACGCGAACTTCAGCGACGAGTACTCGGTGTGGAACCCGCCGACCAGCTCGCCCTCAGCCTCGGGAAGGTCGAAGGGGGCCCGGTTGGTCTCACCGACCATCGCGGTCAGGTACACCAGGAAGGCCGGCATCAGCAGGAACGCGAACCACACTCGGTCCTGGGCGGCCACGATGCCCGCCGTCGACATGGTCCCGGCATAGAGGAACACCGACGCGAACGCCAGACCCATCGCGACCTCGTAGGAGATCACCTGCGCTGTCGAACGGATCCCACCCAGCAGCGGGTAGGCCGAACCCGACGACCAGCCGCCCAGGATGATCCCGTACACCCCGATCGAGGACATCGCCAGGATGAACAGCACCGAGATCGGCAGGTCGGCCAGTTGCAGCGTGGTGTGGTGACCGAAGACGCTCACCTCGGGGCCGAACGGCATGACCGCGAACGCCGTGACCGCCGGCACCGTCGAGATGATCGGCGCCAGCACGTAGATCACCTTGTCGGCGCCGACGGGGGTGATGTCCTCCTTGAGTGCCAACTTGATGCCGTCGGCGAGGCTCTGCAGCCAGCCCTTGGGTCCGACCCGGTTGGGGCCCGGACGCATCTGCATGCGCCCCAGCACCTTTCGTTCGATGACGATGGCGAACAACACCGTCAGCACCAGGAAGACGAAGACGCACAGCACTTTTGCCAGCATCAACCACAGGGGATCGATCATGGTCTGCGTCCAATCTGTACCACCGCGCCTGGGGTGACCCCCAGTTCTCGATGCACCGCCGATTCCGCCGAGTTCAACGGCAGCCACACCACCCGGTCCGGCATCTCGGTGACCACCAGTGGCAGGGTGACGTGGCCGCGCTCGGTGCTCACGGTGACCGGATCCCCTGGTGCCGCCCCGATCTCTTCCGCGGTCGCCGCCGACAGCCGGGCAACCGGCTTACGGGCGGTGCCGGCAAGGTTCGGTTCGCCGTCTTGCATCGATCCGTTGTCCAGCAGCATGCGCCAGCCGGCCAGTACGGCCGTACCCGCGGCGGGCTGCAGCGCGGTGCCGGCGGCTACATCAGGCCCGTCCGCCCGCGCACCGTCCCAGGTGCCCAGGCCGGTGAGTTCGTCGCGAGCCGCCTCCACTGTTGAAAGCCCCAGTGCCACACCCATTTCCTCGGCGATGGCGTCAAGCACCCGGACGTCGGACAAGGTACCGCGCTCACCCAACGCGACACCGAAACGGCGCGGCCGGCCTTCCCAGTTGAGATACGTGCCGGTCTTCTCGACTGCCGCTGCGATCGGCAGCACCACATCGGCTCGCTCGGTGACCTCACCGGGGCGCATCTCGAGGCTGACCAGGAAATCCACCGTGTCCAGCGCGATCAACGCCGCCTCCGGGTCGGCCAGATCGGCCGGTTCGACCCCGCCGACCAGCAGTGCCCCCAACGTGCCGTCCGCGGCGGCCGCCAGGATGGCGTCGGTGTCGCGGCCGGTCTGCGCCGGCAGATCGCCGGGGCCGTCGAGACCCCACGTCCGTGCGATCTCGGCCCGCGCGGACTCATCACCCAGCGGACGGCCACCGGGCAGCAGACCCGCCAGTGCACCGCAGTCCAACGCGCCGCGCTCTCCGGCGCGCCGCGGCACCCAGGCCAGCCGGGCGCCGGTCGCCTCGGCCAGCCGTGCCGCCGCCGACAACGCCCCCGGTGAACTGGCCAACCGCTCGCCGACCAGCACCACCGCGCCAGGCCGGCGCAGCAGCTGCCCGACCTCGCCGTCATGCAGTCCGTCCAGCACCGCGGCCTCACTGCCCGGCACCGTCGGCAGCAGGGTGCCGAACATCTTGGTCAGCGCGCGATCGGCGAAGGGCGCCACGCTGAACACTTTGGTGTCCTTCTTGCGGGCCGCCTTCCGCAGCCGCAGGAAGACCATCGGTGACTCTTCCTCGGGCTCGAAGCCGGCCAGCAGCACCGCCGGTGCGGATTCCAGATCGGCGTAGCTCACCCCGATTCCACGGCCGGCCACCCGGGCCGCCAGGAATGCGGCTTCCTCGGCGGACTGCGGGCGGGCCCGGAAGTCGATGTCGTCGCTGCCCAGCGCCACCCGAGTGAATTTCGCGTAACCGTAGGCGTCCTCGGCGGTCACCCGTCCGCCGACCAGCACGCCGGTGCGGCCCTGGGCCGCCGCCAGGCCGCGCGCCGCCACCGCCAGCGCGTGCGGCCAGGAGGTGGGCACCAGGGTCCCGCTGGCGTCGCGGACCAGCGGGGTGGTGATCCGGTCGCGCTGGGTGGCGTAGGTGAATGCCCAGCGGCCCTTGTCGCAGTTCCATTCCTCGTTGACGTCCGGGTCCTCGCCGGCCATCCGGCGCATCACCTTGCCGCGACGGTGGTCGGTGCGCTGGGCGCAGCCCGACGCGCAGTGCTCACACACGCTCGGGGTGGACACCAGGTCGAACGGCCGCGCCCGGAACCGGTAGGAGGCGCCGGTGAGCGCCCCGACCGGGCAGATCTGCACGGTGTTGCCGGAGAAGTACGAGTCGAACGGGGTGTCGGTGTAGATGCCGACCTGCTGCAGGGCGCCGCGTTCCATCATCTCGATGAACTTGTCGCCGGCGATCTCGTCGGAGAACCGGGTGCAGCGCGCGCACAGGATGCAACGGTCCCGGTCCAGCAGCACCTGCGAGGAGATGTTGATCGGCTTGGGATAGGTCCGCTTGGCCTCTTCGAAGCGAGTCTCGGTGCGGCCGTGGGTCATCGCCTGGTTCTGCAGCGGGCACTCGCCGCCCTTGTCACAGGTCGGACAGTCCAGCGGGTGGTTGATCAGCAGCAGCTCCATGACCAGATGCTGAGCCCGGTCGGCTTCGGCGGAGGTGTGCTGGGTGCGCACCACCATGCCCTCGGCGGCGGCCACCGCGCAGGACGGCTGCGGCTTGCGCTGACCTTCGACCTCGACCATGCACTGACGGCACCAGGCCACCGGGTCCAGCAGCGGGTGGTCGCAGAACCGGGGGATCTCGATGCCCAGTTGCTCGGCGGCCCGAATGATCAAGGTGCCCTTGGGAACGGTGATCTGCCGGTCGTCGATGGTGAACGTCACCGACTCCGGGTTCTCCGGCTGCCCGGTCATGCCGCACCGCCTTGCGTTCCGTTTGGCACGAACATGCTCGCTTTCGGGTCGAACGGGCAGCCCCCGTCGAGGTGGGCGATGTACTCGTCACGGAAGTACTCGATCGATGACTTCACCGGCATAGCCGCACCATCGCCCAAGGCGCAGAACGACTTCCCGAACAGCACATCGGCGATATCCAGCAGTGTGTCGAGGTCTTCGGGTGTGCCGCGGCCGGTCTCGAGCCGTTCGTAGATCGGCACCAGCCAGTAGGTGCCCTCGCGGCACGGGGTGCACTTGCCGCAGGACTCGTGTTTGTAGAACTCTGACCAGCGCCGGGCCGCGCGCACCACGCAGGTGGTCTCGTCGAAGATCTGCAGGGCCTTGGTGCCCAACATCGAACCGGCCGAGGCCATGCCCTCGTAGTCCAGCGGGATGTCGAGGTGTTCCTCGGTCAGCAGCGGCGTGGACGATCCGCCCGGCGTCCAGAACTTCAACCGGTGGCCGTTGCGGATCCCGCCGGCGTAGTCCAGCAGTTCCCGCAGCGTGATACCAAGCGGTGCCTCGTACTGGCCGGGCCGATTCACATGCCCCGACAGCGAATACAGTGTGTAGCCGCGGGACTTCTCGGTGCCCATAGACCGGAACCACTCCGGCCCGTTGCGCAGGATCGACGGAACGCTGGCGATGGATTCGACGTTGTTGACCACCGTGGGGGAGGCGTACAGACCGGCGACCGCGGGGAATGGCGGGCGCAGCCGCGGCTGGCCCCGGTAGCCCTCCAGCGAGTCGATCAGCGCGGTCTCCTCACCGCAGATGTAGGCGCCGGCACCGGCGTGCACGGTGATGTCCAGGTCGAAGCCCGTGCCGCCGATGTCGGTGCCCAGCAGACCCGCCGCATACGCCTCGGCCACCGCGTTCTGCAGCCGCCGCAGGATCGGCAGCACCTCGCCGCGCACATAGATGAAGGCGTGCCGGGCCCGGATCGCGTGGCAGCAGATGATCATGCCCTCGATGAGCACGTGCGGTGTTGCCAGCAGCAGCGGCATGTCCTTACAGGTGCCCGGCTCGGACTCGTCGGCGTTGACCAGTAGGTAGTGGGGTTTGGCGCCCGCTCCGTCGTTGCCCTGCGGGACAAAGGACCACTTGGTTCCGGTGGAGAAGCCGGCACCGCCGCGCCCGCGCAGCCCGGAGTCCTTGACCAGCTCGATGACGTCGTCGGGTGTCATGGCCAGCGCCCGCTGCATGCCCAGGTAGCCGCCGTGCCGGCGGTAGGTCGCAAGCGTCCAGGACTCGGGGTCGTCCCAGTAGCTGCTCAGAACCGGCGTCAGTGCGGTTGCCGCAGTCGGGGAGGTCGGTGAGGGACTCACTGTGCGCTCCCGTCGGAATCCGGTGCTGCCATGCCGTGCTCCTGGGCGAACCGCAGCCCCGCCAGCGTCGGCCCGGCCGGGCCACCCTGGCCGTCGTCGGGACGGCCGTCGGCGAAACCGGCCAGCACCCGGGCGGTTTCGCGGAAACTGGTCAGCGGCAGGCCGCGGCTGGGCCGAACCTCGGCACCCGAACGCAGCGCGTCGGTGAGGTCGCGCGCGGACTCAGGTGTCTGCTGGTCGAAGAACTCCCAGTTGACCATCATCACCGGCGCACAGTCGCAGGCCGCGTTGCACTCGATGCGCTCCAGCGTGACCTTGCCGTCGGCGGTGGTCTGCTCATCGTTGACGTCCAGGTACTCCTTGAGAGCGTCGTAGATGGCGTCGCCGCCCATCACCGCGCACAGTGTGTTGGTGCACACCCCGACCAGGTATTCGCCGGTGGGCTTGCGCCGGTACATCGAGTAGAACGAGGCGACCCCGGCTACGTCGGCGCCGGTCATTCCGAGCACCTCGGCGATGAAAGAAATGCCGGCGGGCGTGATGTAGGAGTCCTCGGCCTGCACCAGATGCAGCAGCGGAATGATCGCCGAGCGCGGCTGCGGGTAGCGGGCGATGATCTCCTTGGCATCGGCCTCCAGCCGGGCACGCACCTCATCGGAGTAGGCCCGGGGCGCGTCGGGGTGGTTGAACTGATTGGGTTCCTCCGGCGGCCGGCCCAGCTGCAGGAACACCCGGTTGCCGTCGGTGCCGGCGGTCGGCGGCATGAGCCGCCCCCGCCCGGTCTTGCTGACCTGTCCGCCCGTCTCGCTCACCGGTCCACCCCGCCCATCACCGGGTCGAGACTGGCGACCGCGGCGATCACGTCGGCGACCAGCCCGCCTTCGCTCATCGCGGCGACCGCCTGCAGGTTGGTGAACGACGGATCCCGGTAGTGCACCCGGTAGGGCCGGGTTCCGCCGTCTGAGACCATGTGCACCCCCAGCTCGCCGCGTGGCGACTCGACCGAGACGAACACCTGCCCCGGCGGTACCCACAGATCCTCGGTGACCCGCTTGAAGTGGTGGATCAGGCCTTCCATCGAGTGGCCCATGATCCAGCCGATGTGCTCCTTGGAGTTACCCTGCCCGTCCGGGCCGATAGTCAGGTCGGCCGGCCAGGCGATCTTGCGGTCGGCGACCATGACCGGCTGGCCGTGCGACTTGACCAACCTGTCTGCACATTGTTCGACGATTTTCAGGGACTCCTTGATCTCTGCGATGCGAATCAGATAGCGGCCGTAAGCATCACAGCCATCGTCGGTGATCACATCGAATTCGTAGTCCTGGTAGCCGCAGTACGGTTCCGCGCGGCGCACGTCATAGGGCAGGCCGGTGGACCGCAGTACCGGACCGGTGATGCCCAGCGCCATGCACCCGGTCAGATCCAGATAGCCCACGCCCTTGGTGCGGGACTTCCAGATGTAGTTCTCGGTGAGTAGGTCCTCGATGTCCTTGAGCCGCTTGGGCATCAGCTTGAGGAAGTCGCGAATCATGGGGATCGCCTCGTCGGGCAGATCCACCGACACCCCGCCGGGCCGGATGTACTGATGGTTCATCCGCAGCCCGGTGATCGCCTCGAAGATGTCGAGTACCAGCTCACGTTCCCGGAAGCCGAACAACATCACCGACAGCGCACCGAGTTCCATGCCGCCGGTGGCCAGTGCCACCAGGTGCGAGGAGATCCGGTTGAGTTCCATCATCAGCACCCGGATCACGCTGACCCGCTCCGGAATGTCGTCGGTGATGTCGAGGAGCTTCTCCACCCCGAGGCAGTAGGCGACCTCGCTGAAGAACGGTGACAGGTAATCCATCCGGGTCACGAACGTGACGCCCTGGGTCCAGTACCGGCTCTCCAGATTCTTCTCGATGCCGGTGTGCAGATAGCCTATGCCGCAACGGGCTTCGGTCACCGTCTCGCCGTCGAGTTCGAGAATCAGGCGCAGCACGCCGTGCGTCGACGGGTGCTGGGGCCCCATGTTGACCACGATGCGTTCACCCGGGTCGGCGGCCTTGGCCGCTTCGACCACCTGGTCCCATTCCTGCCCGCCGACGTTCAGCACGGTGCGGGGCGTATCGGTGCTCATTACTTGTAGGCCCTCCGCTGGTCCGGCGGCGGAATCTGCGCGCCCTTGTACTCGACCGGGATACCGCCCAGCGGGTAGTCCTTGCGCTGTGGGTGGCCATGCCAGTCGTCGGGCATCTCGATGCGGGTCAGCGACGGATGGCCGTCGAAGACGAGCCCGAAGAAGTCGTAGGTCTCCCGTTCGTGCCAGTCGCAGGTGGGATAGATCCCGAACAGCGAAGGAATGTGCGGATCCGCGTCCGGGGCAGTGACTTCCAGGCGCACCTTGCGGTTGTGGGTGATGGACCGCAGCGGATACACCGCGTGCAGCTCACGGTCGGTGTCACCGGGGTAGTGCACTCCGCTGACCCCGAGGCTGAGTTCGAAACGCAGGTCCGGGTCGTCGCGCAGCAGTCGGGCCACCGTCGGCAGCTGCGCCCGGTGGATGTGGAGCGTCAACTCGCCGCGATAAACCACGACTTTCTCTACGGCGTCGGCGAATTCGACACCATCGGCCTGCAGTCGCGCGGCCAGGGTGTCGACCAGTTCGTCGAAGTAGCCACCGTAGGGGCGCGGTGTCTCGGCGGGCAGCGCGGTCTCGGTCACCAGGCGTCCGTAGCCGGAGGTGTCACCGCTGCCGGCCGCACCGAACAGGCCGTGGCGAACCTTGATCACGTCGGCAGAGGTGTCCGGGCCGTCACCGGTGGTGTCCTCGCTCACCGCAGCAACCCCTTCATCTGCCAGGTGGACGGTGCCGACAATGCCGCCTGCTCGGTCTCGGTGATCACCTGTTCCCGGTTGGCTCCCAGCGGCATCTGGCGAATCTTCTCGTGCAGCTTGAGGATTGCGTACATCAGCATCTCCGGCCGGGGCGGACACCCGGGCAGATAGATGTCGACCGGGACGACATGGTCCACCCCCTGCACGATGGCGTAGTTGTTAAACATCCCGCCCGAGGAGGCGCACACGCCCATGGCCAGCACCCACTTGGGCTCCACCATCTGGTCGTAGATCTGCCGCAGCACCGGCGCCATCTTCTGGCTCACCCGCCCGGCCACGATCATCAGGTCGGCCTGCCGCGGCGAGGCGCGGAACACCTCCATGCCGAACCGGGAGATGTCGTAGTCGGGCGCCATCGACGACATCATCTCGATGGCGCAACACGCCAGGCCGAACGTCGCCGGCCACAGTGATCCCTTGCGGAAGTACCCGGCCAGGTCCTCCACCGTGGACAGCAGGAGCCCGCTCGGCAGTTGTTCTTCTAGTCCCATCGCAAAGCCCCGCCCACTCAATCCCAACTAAGGCCGCCGCGCCTCCACACGTACGCGTACGCGACGAAGACGACGACGGCGAACAGCACCATTTCAATCAGGGCGAACACCCCGAGCCCGTCGAAGGCGACGGCCCAGGGGTAGAGAAAGACGATCTCGATATCGAAGACGATGAACAGCATCGCGGTCAGGTAGTACTTCACCGGGAAACGCTGCCCGGGCGGTGCATGCGGACCGCTGACCGGTTGGTCGGTGGGCTCGATACCGCACTCGTAGGCTTCCAGCTTCGACCGGTTGTAGCGCGACGGGCCGGCAAGCGCCCCTGCGACCACGGAAAATACGGCAAAACCGGCGGCGAGTGCCGCGAGCGCGAGGATCGGCAGGTACAGGTTCATGCGCTGTGACGTTGTTCCCTTCCGGGGCGTCGATGTGAGTTCACGCACAGCCTAGTCCGCGGCAACCAGGCGGTTGCGAAGAATCCGAAATTGCCGACAACTGTGACGGGCATCACCCGCACCGGTCAACGGCGACAGGGGATTTCGCGCCTGAGGGTGCCCTAACCCGTGCGCAGCAGACCCAGGACCGCGCGGCTGAGCGCCATGGGGTCCACCGGGTGGGCCACGGCGGCGTCGGCATGCGACCACCGGGCCAGCCAGGCGTCGTCGGCGCGGCCGGTGAGCACCACGATCGGCGGGCAGGGGGTGATCTCGTCCTTGAGCTGTTTGCACACACCCATACCGCCGGCCGGGGTGGCCTCGCCGTCGAGCACCGCCAGGTCGATGCCGCCGGCATCCATCTGCCGGATCACCACCGGCTCGGTGGCCACCTCGACATAGCTGAGCTCCGGAAGGTCGGGATGCAGCTGTTTGCCCAGCGCGGCCGTCACCTTCGCGCGGGTCGAAGCGTCGTCACTGTAGACAAGAATCCGCAGCTTGGCGGTGGAGTCAGACACGGGGCCGATGCTACTGCGCGAGTCGTGGCGATTCGGCGGATTCGGCGAGCGGTGTAGTTCCGCGAGCAAGAGATCCGGCGACGAGGGAAATCAGCGGGTTTGGACAGTGCCGTCGAAGTGATTGGCGCGCAGCCACTTATTGGTCGTACCCCGGATGATCTATTGACAACCGGTGCCGGACCAGGGTGTAGAGGCAGTCGGTGAGCGCCTCGGCACGGTCGTCGAGGTCACCGGCCCGGATGGCCGCCGCCAGCGCGGCCTCGTCGGTGAAGCCCAGTGCGGCCAGTGCTGGCGCATCCGAGGACGTGTCGGACAGTTCGCGTTCGACGATGCGCAAAGCGTTGGCGGCCACTCGGGCGTGGAACCTGACCTGGCCCTGCGTGCCGGCGTCGCCGCCGGCAAATGCGCTGTCGAGGAACTCGGCGACCGCGGTAACCAGTTCGGCGGCGGTGGGGCGACGGCCGATCATGCCGGCACCTGATCGAGCAGTCGCAGCAGGTCCCACTCGGTTTCGCTGACCCGACGGCCGATGGTCGCCAATTCCACCGATCGGCTCTGCCCGCTCAGATGTCGTTCCGCCTGGTAGCGGCAGATGATGCCCCAGCGAAGCGTGCCCAACACCAGCCACCAGGCGAAACGGTCCTCATCGACGGTGGTTCCGGCGGCGTCGGCGTAGGCGGCCAGGAAACCGCCGATGTCGCCCAGACCGCCTGCGGCGCGTTCCGGCGGAGCGCCGAACCGCCAAGCCCGAAGGCAGAACCAGGCCAGGTCCTCACACGAGTCGCCGAGGTGCACCAGCTCCCAGTCCAGCACCGCGGCCAGCGTCGACCCGTTGACGATCAGGTTGCCCATCCGGAAGTCACCGTGCACCAGCTGTGCGGGCGCAGGCGAAGGTCGTCTGCTCTCCAGCCACCGAAACGCCCACTCGAAGACGGCCGTTGTGTCGTGCATCGAATCCAGCTGCGCACGGCAGGCCGACAACTGGTCCTCAGAGCTCAGTGCGACGCCAGCCGGGTCGGCCCGATGAATGGCCGCCAGCGCCCGGGCGCACTGATCCAGAAGATATGCGCGGCCGGTGTCGTCGAGCTGGCGCTCGATACGGCGGACCACCGTCTCGCCGGCGATCTCGTCGCAGATCAGGAACGGATTGCCCAGCGCCGCCGTGGAATCGTCGGCGATGAGAACTGTCGGCACCGGGGCTCCCGCCCGCTGCGCGGCGCGTTGGGCATCCGCTTCGAGCTCCATGCCGGCGTGGATCTCATCGGGTGGTCCGGTGCGCAGGATCAGCGCATGGCGTTGCGGCGCATCGCCGGCGGCAACGGCGTCAAAGGCCCAGGTGGTTCTGCTGGCGCCGCCGGTCAGGGTGCGCAGTCCCTCGACGGTGACCGGGCCGAGTTCCGGTGCCAGTACCGTGGCCAGCTTGTCGGCCAACTCGTCAGAAGTCATCGTCGGCGGTCGAACCCGAACAGCCGCTGCGCGACCCGGCGGATCTGAATCTCCTCGGCTCCTTCGGTGATCCGGTACCGGCGGTGGTGACGATAGATGTGCTCGAACTGCTGGTGCCGGGTGTAGCCGAGCCCGCCGAAGGTCTGGATCGCCTGGTCGGCGGCGTTGCACACCAACCGGTTGGCGCGGTAGTTGGCCATCGACACCTTGTCGGAGACCTCCAGGTGGTGATCACGGTCCAGATGCCATGCTGCGTAGTACACCAGCAGTCGCACCATCTGTGCTTCGGTCTGCAGCTCGGCCAGCGGCCATTGGACGGCCTGGTTGATCGACAGTGGCTTGCCGAACACCCGGCGTTGTACGGCGTATTCGGCCGCCCGGTCGATGCAGTACTGCGCGGCACCCAGGCTGGAAGCGGCCTGACGAATGCGGTTCTCGTGCAAGAAGGTCTGGGCGACCTCCAGGCCGTGGTCGACCTCGCCGAGCACCGCCGCGGCCGGTACCCGGACGTCGTCGAGCTCGACCTCGCCGTGATCGGTGGGCATGTTGAACGTCCACCAGTAGAACGGGACGGTGAAGCCGGGCGTGTCGGTGGGTACCAGGAATGCGGTGATGCCGGTCGCGGCGCCGGCCTCTCCGGAGGTGCGGGCGAACACCAGGTCGTGGGTGGCCCGATGCACTCCGGTGTTGAATCGCTTGGCGCCGTTGATCACCCAGCCGTCACCGTCGGGCTCGGCGCGGGTCTCCAGCCAGGTGGCGTCCGAACCGTGCGCCGGCTCGGTGAGGCCGAACGCCATGGACCGCTCGCCGGTGATCATGGCCTGGGAGAACTCGCGGCGCTGCTCGTCGGTGCCGAATCGCTCCATCATGATGACCTGCGGAAAGTTCCCGACGATCGACGACTCGTCCTGCAGGTCGTTGTGTAGGCCGAGTCCCTTGTGCGCCAGATGTTCCCGGATCACGGCCATGTCGATGTTGGTGCCGTCGCGGCCGCCCAGCGACGACGGCAGCCCGTAGCGCAGCCATCCCGCGGCGTCGGCCCGGCGGCGCATCTCGGCGAGCAGGTCCTCCCACTCCCGGCGCGGGATGCCGTCCTGCTCGATGTCGGTACGGGCGAATTCGCGGCGATGGTCGAAGTACTGCATGTTCTCGGCCTGCAGCGGAGCGATCTCGCGTTCGATGAAGGCGTCCATCTCGGCGAGCACGTCCGGCAGGTGGGCGGGCAGGGTGAAGTCCATTGCGTCTCCTTCAGTTGCCGTACAGGGTTTTTCGCCAGATCGTCGCCAGCGTCGCTATTGCGTCGCTGTCGCTGATTCGCCATCCCGGACCGGATGGGCCGACGAAGACGACGGTGAAGTTCTCGAACAGCAGGGCGATGGCCGCCGCGGTGTGGTCGGGATCGAGGTCGAGGCCGTGGCCGTGCTGCTGGGCGTGCCGCACCGAGGCGGCGACGATGTCCATGCCGAAGCGGCGGAACTCGTTCTGCAGCGCGGAGAATCGCGCGTTGGTGGAGGCCAGTTGGGCCACGGCGATCATGACGCCGATGTTCTGCTTGAACATCGACCAGTAGGCGCTGACCACCGAGGTGAAGAACTCGGTGTCGCCCGTGGGGGTACCTCCCGCTTGCGGGGGAGAGTCCGGTAGCCGCATCTTCAGGCCCGACGGCTCCACCACGTCGGTCAGGAACGACTCGGCCAGCGCGGCCAGCAGGTCCTCCTTGTCGGTGAAGTATCGGTAGAGCACCGCCGTCGACTTGCCGGCCGCCGAGGTGATGTCGGCCAGGGTGGTGCCGTGAAAGCCGCGCTCGGCGAAGAGTTTCCGGGCAGCCTGTTCGATCGCGCCGCGAGTCTGGCGGCCCTTCGTACTGAGCTCCCGCTGGCCGGCCATCTCCGGCTCAGTCCCGCTTCCGGTCCCCGGCGGCCAGCAGCGCGCTGGGCAGGCCGTGCCCGACGACGGAACCGGCCACCTGTGCCGCCCCGATCGCGGCCTGCAGGTCGATCCCGGTCTCGACACCACAATCGTGCAGCAGGTAGACCAGATCCTCGGTGGCGATGTTGCCGGTGGCTCCGGGTGCGAACGGACAGCCCCCGAGGCCGCCCGCAGACGAGTCCAGCCGCGTGATGCCGGCGCTGACCGCGGCGTACGCGCTGGCCAGCCCGGCGCCGCGGGTGTTGTGGAAGTGCGCGCCCAGCGGTATCCCGCCGATGATCGGCCGGACCGCCGCGATCAGTTCGGTGACCCGTCGCGGGGTGGTGGTGCCGATGGTGTCGGCGATGGCCAGCCGGTCGACTCCGAATTCTGTTGCCTTGGCTGCGATGTCGCTGACACGCCGCGGGGCAGTCGGCCCGTCGAAGGGGCAGTCCCACGCGGTGGCGATGATCACCTCGACAGTCGCGCCGGCGTCGTGGGCGATGCCGGCGATGTCGGCGATCGCCGCGGTGGCCTCCGCGCTCGAGCGGCCGACGTTGGCGGTGCTGAACGCATCCGAGGCGCACACCACGTACTCGATCGAGGTCAGCCCGGCGGCCACCGCGCGAGCCGCCCCGCCCGGGCTGGCGACCAGCGCGGAGAACTCGGTGTCGGGGTAGCGCCACAGTTCGGCGGCGAGCTCCGCGGCGTCGGCGAGTGCGGGAACCTTGGTCGGCGACACGAAGGACGTCACCTCGACCTCGCGGACGCCGGTGGCGGCTATCGCGGCCAGCAGTTCCAGCTTGGCGCTCAACGGGATCGGCTCCTCGATCTGCAGGCCGTCGCGCAGTGCGACCTCGCGGATCGCGACCTTGCCGGGCAGCGTCATCACAGCACTCCCTCGCTACGCAGGGCTTCGAGTTCGGCGTCGGTCTTGCCCAGCAGCCCGCCGTAGATCTCGGCGTTGTGTTGACCGGGCCGCGCCGACCCAGCGTTGCGGATGGTGCCGGGTGTCTCGGAGAGCACTGGAATGACACCCGGCCCCAACACTTTCCGCCCGGCGCCTTCGTCCCAGTGCTCGGCGAGCATGCCGCGGGCCCGCAGCTGCGGGTCCTTGACGACGTCGGCGACGGTGTTGATCGGCCCGGAGATGACCCCGGCCGCACTGAGCGTCGCGATGATGTCCTCGGGCGCCCGCTGGGCGGCCCACGCGCCGATGATGTCGTCCAGCACGTCCTGGTTACGGCCGCGCGCACCGTGATCGGCGAACCGGGGGTCGGTTGCCAGCTCGGGGGAGTCCATCGCGTTGCACAGCCGGGCGAACACGCTGTCCTGATTGGCGGCGATCACCACCCAACTGCCGTCGGCGGACTGATAGATGTTCGACGGGGCGATGCCCTCCAGGCGGGTGCCGGACGGCCCGCGCACCACGCCGCCGACGTCGTAGTCGGGGACGGTGGATTCCTGGATGGCCAAACACGATTCGGTCAGCGCCACGTCGACGACTTGGCCCTCGCCGGTGACGGTGCGGCGGTACAGCGCTGCCAGCGCGCCCTGCGCGGCGAACATGCCGGCCAGGCTGTCACCGAGTGACAGTGCCAGCCGCGGCGGTGGCCCGCCGGGAAAGCCGTTCATGTGCCGCAGTCCGCTGGCGGCCTCGGCGACGGAGGCGTAGCCCGCCTTGCCGGCGTCCGGACCGGTCTGCCCGTAGCCGGAGACCCGCACCAGGATGATGCCCTTGTTGCGTTGGCGCAGCACGTCGAAGCCCAATCCCCAACGCTCCAGGGTGCCGGGGCGGAAGTTCTCGATGACGATGTTGCAGTGCTCGACGAGCTCGAGGAACAGCTCGCGGCCCTGCTCGCTGCGCAGATCCAGCGTGACGGCTTTTTTGTTGCGGGCGTGCACGGTCCAGAAGAAGTGGTGTCCGTCGAGTTCGGCCTGCCCCCAGGTACGCAACGGGTCCGGCTTGCCGGGCAGCTCGATCTTGATGACCTCGGCGCCCATGTCGCCGAGCAGGCGCCCGGCGAACGGCCCGGAGATCAGGGTGCCGAGTTCGACGACCCGGATTCCGTCCAGTGCGCCCGTCGCAGTCACAGGGTTGAGCTTACGAAGTCATGTCGGGTCAGCCAATCGGTGACGGTGCCGACGGCCTGTCGCAGCGCCCCGCGCTGGTCGACACCGGCGTAGTAGTGGTTGGCCCCGGCGATTTCGTGCATCTCCTTGTCGCCGGTGCCGATCGCCTCGAAGAGCCGCCGGGTGTGGCTGGGGGTGCAGGCGTCGTCGGCCGTGTTGCCGATCACCAGGGTGGGCACTGCGATGTCGGCACCGCAGTCCAGCCCGTCGCCGTTGGCGTCGTCGTAACTCCACTGCGACAGCCAGCTGCGCAACGTGCAGAACCGGGCCAGGCCGACCGGGCTCATGTTCACCACCTGCGGATCGCCCAGATAGCAGGTACCCGGTACGCGGTCGTTGGGGTCGACGGCCGGATCCAGCCAGCGCGGGTCGGCCATGGTGCCGTGCACCACGAACGCGAACTCATCATCGGGACGCCCGGCAGCCTTCAGCTCGGCCAGTTTCTCTTTGACCCACTCGGTGATCCGTCGATTGCGGTTGATCTGAGCGTCCCGGTAGCGGTCCAGGAACTCGGCGGTATAGGGCGGCTGGTTGGGGTTGGCCGGGTCGTAGAGATCCAGCTCCGGGTCACGCTTGGTCGGGTCGGTCTCGTCGAGGATGGAGGCATCCAGCCATTCGGTCATGGTGCCGTGCCGGCTGATGTGGGCGGCCAGCAGCATGACCCCGTCGGCGGGGATCAGCCCGAGCTTGGTCAGGTCGGGGCCGTCGCCGGACGGGCTGGCCGTCACGGTCGGGTGCTGTGCCTGCTGCTGGTAGAACAGCGACAGTGAGCCGCCGCCGCTCCAGCCGGCCAGCACCACCTTGGTATAGCCGAGCCGGTTCTTGGCGTCTTTGATGCACTCGCCGAGGTCTTGGACCACCTTCTCCATCAGCAGCGCGGAGTCGGTGCCCCGAAAGCGGCTGTTGCAGTAGATGACATGGTGTCCGGCGCGCGCCAGGGCATTGACCATCGGCAGGTAGGCGCCTCCGCCGATCGGGTGCATGAACACCAGCACGGTGTCGCTGGGGGTGTCCTTGGGGCGCAACAGATAGCTCTCCAGCACCACCAGCTCGGCCACCCCGCCGTAGACATCGCGGACCCCCGAATCATTCTGGTAGGCAATCAGATAGGGGATGCGTTCGTAGTCGTGTTTCATGCGTGCTGTCCCAGGTCTTTGGCGAGAACTTCCGGTGATGGAGCCAGGCGACGGCGGGTGTCGATCGCGATCACCTGCCAGTCCACTCGGGGATAGTCGTCGAACTTGCGGCGGGCGCGTTCGCGGGCGGCCTCCGGGGCGCCGTGGTGCACACCTTGGGGTGCATGGCTGATCAGGCCCGGCGGCATCGGGATCCCATAGAGCGATCCGCCGTGGAAGAAGGCGATCTCGTCGTAGTCGACGTTGCGGTGATACCAGGGGGTGCGTTCGGTGCCCGGCACCCCTTCGGCGGGCTTGGGCAGGAAGTTCATCACATACACGCCGGTGGCCTGCATGAACAGGTGCACGGTCGGGGGCAGGTGCACGCTGTCGGAGGTGACGACGTTGTAGTCGGCGATGTTGAAGCTGAACGCGAAGTTGTCGCCGCGCCAGCCCGCCACGTCGATCGGATTGTGTTGGTAGTACAGCGTTGTCGGTCCACCGTCGTGGATCAGCCGGACCTCGTACTCCTCGCGACCGTCGTCGTCGATGGGGGCCGGTTCGGGAATGACCGCCTGCGACGGATCGAATGGGAAGTGTCGCCCGAGCGGGCCCGGTGGCGGTACCCGGAACTCGTCGGTGGCCTCGATCAGCAGCAGCGTCGTCTCGGCCGCGGGTACCTGCCGCCAGGTGGTGGCCTTGGGCAGGTACACCCAGTCACCCTCGCGGTAGTCCAGCGGCCCGAACTCGGTCTCCAAGTGCCCGGATCCGGTGTGCACGAAGAACAACAGATCACCGTCGACGTAGCGCACGTGATACGGCATCTCCGCCGAGCGCCGGGACAGCGAGATGCGGCAGTCGTCGTTGTGGAACAACCGCAGCGGGTGCCCCGCCGGGTCGGTGGCGTCGGCCGGCTCGAGTTGAGTCGACAGCACGTCGATCGGCCGCAGCGGGCCCTCGGCCCGGTACGCGGTCGGGTCGCCCAGCCGGTACAGGTTGGCGGTGCGTCCGGTGAAGCCGCCGCGGCCCAGCTCGTCGTCCTTGAGGCCGTCGAGGTCGGCGTGCAGGCGGCGAGGGGTGGTGCCTTTGCGCAGGTGGACGAAGGATTCCATCGGCGACTCCCAAGGCTCGACACAAAAAGTGAAACTGATTTTACTTTTTGTGCCGGGCCGACGCAAGGGTTCACTCGCGCCGAGCGTGCACCAAGGTCCGGGCCCACCTGCGGGTTTGCCGGACCCTTCTGCACGCTCGCGGGGAAGGCTACTTCAGCTCGGCGGAGCTCAGGCCCAGCAGCCGGCGGGCCACCACCAGTAGCTGGATCTGCTGGGTGCCCTCGAAGATGTCCAGGATCTTCGAGTCGCGGCCCCACTTCTCCAGCAGGGTCTGCTCGGAATAGCCCAGCGTGCCGGTCAACTCGACGGTCTTGAGGGTGACGTCGGTGGCCATCCGGGCGGCCTTGGCCTTGCCCATCGAGGCTTCCTTGGAGTTGGGGATGGAGTTGTCGGCCTGCCACGCCGAACGCAGCGTCAGCAGATTCGCCGACTCCCAGTCGGCCTCCATCCGCAGGAACTCTGCGGCCGGTGCGCTCTGGGCGTGTGCCGGCTTGTCGTAGGAGATCTCGATCCCGGCGTCGACGAGCACCTTGCGCAGCTCTTCGAGTGCGGCGCGGGCGATTCCGACCGCCATGGCGGCGACGATCGGCCGGGTGCTGTCGAAGGTCTCCATCACCCCCGAGAAGCTCTTCTCGGTGTTGATCTCCGGGCTGCCCAGCAGGTTGCCCTTGGGGATGCGGGCGTTGTCGAACCGGATCACCGCGGTATCGGAGGCCTTGATGCCGAGCTTGTGCTCCAGGCGCTCGACGATGACGCCGGGGTGCTCACGCGGCACGATGAACGACTTGATGGCCGCGCGTCCCAGCGAGCGGTCCAGGCTGGCCCACACCACGATATGGGTGCACCGCGATCCGGCGGTGACGAAGATCTTCTCGCCGTTGATCACGTACTCGTCGCCGTCGAGGGTGGCGGTGGTGGTCACGGCGGCCGAGTCGGAGCCGAAGCTCGGCTCGGTGATGGCCATTGCCGCCCACACCTTGCCCAGCCGCTCGAGCTGCTCGTCGGTGGCCACGCCGGAGATGGCCGCGTTGCCCAGTCCCTGATAGGGGATCGAGAGCATCAAAGCGACGTCGCCCCAGCTCATTTCGAGCACCTGCAGCATCGCCGCCATGTTGGCGCCGTTGCGGTTGCCCGCCGCGGCGGCGGTGTCGCGGAATGCCTCCGCGCCGGCCAGGTCGCTGCCGCCCGCCTTGGAGACGCCGTCGAACAGGGTCTCGAGCGTGTCCAGTTCGACCGGGTAGGCGTGTTCGCGCTGGTCGTATTTGCGTGAGATGGGGCGCAGGATCTCGGCGGCACCGGCGTGGGTCATCTCGATGACGCTCTGCAGCTTCTTGGGGAGTTCCAGATTGATTGCCATGACAGATCTTTCGTCTGGGTATTCGGGGAGAGGTCAGGTAACTGCTTTTAGATCACCAGGACGCCCTCGGCGACGCCGATGGCCCGCAGGTCGCGGTACCAGCGCTCGACCGGGTGTTCCTTGGTGTAGCCGTGGCCGCCGAGCAGCTGCACGCCGTCGAGGCCGATCTGCATGCCCTTGTCGGTGCCGAGCCGCTTGGCCAGGGCGGCCTCGCGGATGAACGGCAGGCCCTGCTCGGCGCGGCAGGCTCCGCGCCAGACCACCAGGCGCAGCCCGTCCAGCTCGATGGCGATGTTGGCGCACATGAAGGCCACCGACTGCCGGCGGGCGATCGGCTCACCGAACGCCTCGCGCTCCTTGACGTAGGGCATCACGTAGTCGAGTACCGCGTGGCTGGTGCCGACGGCCAGTGCGCCCCAACCCAATCGGGACAGCGCAATGGCTTCCGAATAGTTGGTCGCGTGATCGGCTTCGGTCGTGTCGGCTTCGCCGAGGCGGGCACTGAGGGGCACCGAGACCTGGTTCAGCTCGATCTGGCCGAGGGCGGCGGCACGGATTCCCATGCTGGGGTCCGGCTTGATGCTCAGGCCCTTGGCCGAGGACTCGACGATGAACAGGGCCGGCTTGCCGCTCAGCTGCGCGGCGACGATGAACACCTCGGCGCTGGTGGCCGCTGGGACCAGCGATTTGACCCCGTCGAGGCGGTAGCCGCTGGGGGTGCGCACCGCGGTGGTCTTGAGGTTGGTCGGGTCGAACAGCGGGTGCGGCTCGGTGATCGCCACGCAGGCCTGTGGGACGTTCTCGCCGGCGAAGGAGGGCAGGTAGGTGGCCTGCTGGTCGGCGCTGCCCCAGTGCGTCAGCGCCGAGGCGAAGCCACCCGGTGCCAGGATCGGCAGCGCCAAGCCCATGTCGCCGTAGGCCAGTGCCTCGGCGACCAGAACATTGGTGACGGCCGAGCGCTGTGCGGCGATCCCGTCGAAGTCTTCCGGGATGTTGATCGCGGTCACGCCCAGCTCGGCGGCCTTGGTCAGCAGCGTTGCCGGATAGTCGGCGGCCTCGTCGGCGTCGTGGGCGGCCGGACGCAGCAGTTCGGCGGCGAACTCCTCGACGGTCTCGACGATCATCTGCTGGTCGTCGTCGGGGGTCAGGTCGAAGTAGTCCTTACCGCTGGCCTTGAGTCGGGTGGGGGACTTGCCCAGCGTCTGAACACGCTTGAACTCGCGACCGGCGGTGGCGCCGACCGAGAACACGGTCTTGACCCCGTAGTTCAGGGCGCGGTTGAGCGGGCTGCGCAGGTTGTGGCGGTCCAGGAACTCCTGGCCCACCAGCGGTGTGACGATGGCGAGCGCGGTGGCGATCGGGGACCGCTTGTGCGAGCCGAGTCCGATCGCACTTGAGGGGCCGGTCCGCCGGGTACGGCCCTTGGATCCGGTGGTCGCCGGTGCGGTGTCAGTCATGTCAGAGCCTCACTGGTCAGCAAGCGTGGATGGCTCCACCTTACTCCGAAGTAAGGTGACTCGGTAGTAAGGTGTGACGAAACCCTCAGCGCGCAGCCTAGCCCGTGGTCAGACGCCCCAACACCTGTTTGTGCAGCACCGCGTTGGTGGCCACTGCGCTGCCGCCGTGCGGCCCCGATGCACCGGTCAGGTCGGTGAATTGCCCGCCCGCTTCGCGCACCAGCACGTCGAGCGCGGCGAGGTCCCACACCGACACCGCCGGCTCGGCGACGACGTCCACCGCGCCCTCGGCCAGTAGGCAGTACGCCCAGAAGTCGCCGTAGGCGCGCACCCGCCACACCGCCTCGGTCAAGTCGAGGAACTGCTCGCGCAGGCCGCGGTGCACCCAGGTCGTCAGTCCGGCGAACGTCAGGCTGGCCGCATCCAGATCGGCCACCGAGGACACCGACAATTTCTTCGCCGGACCGTTGCCGACGCGGGCGAAGGCGCCTTGGCCATGCGCGGCCCACCACCGCCGGTGCAGAGCCGGGGCGCTGACCACCCCGATCTGCGGCACGCCGTCCTCCAGCAGCGCGATGAGGGTGGCCCAGACCGGGACTCCGCGGACAAAGTTCTTGGTGCCGTCGATCGGGTCGATGATCCACTGCCGGCCGCTGAAAATCGCTGTGCCGCCGAATTCTTCGCCGAGAATCTGGTCGTCGGGCCGCTCGGCCGCCAGCACCTCGCGCAGCGCGGTCTCGACCGCCTGATCGGCATCGGTGACCGGCGTCAGGTCCGGTTTGGTGTCCACCCGCAGATCGAGTGCGCCGAACCGATCCAGGGTGATCTCGTCCGCCCGGCCGGCCAGGGTCAGGGCCAGGGCCAGGTCATCGTCAAGCTTGGTGTTGCTGTGCGCCATGGGTGCAGTCCTACCATGGCGCCATGTGGGAGATCGGGGCACTGCTGCTGCTGTTGGCGATCCTGGCGATGTTCGTCGCACCGCGATTCTTCCGGCCGGGCCCGGGCGGGTCGGCGCAGGAGGGCACCCTTCTAGTCACCGGTGTGAGCCCGCGGCCCGATGCCGAGGGAGAGCAGTTCGTCACCATCGCCGGCATTCTGCACGGCCCGACCCTCGACGAGCACGAGGTTTACCAGCGCCTCGCCGTCGACGTCAGCAGGTGGCCGAGCATCGGTGACCTGCTGCCGGTGGTGTATTCGCCGCGCAACCCCGACAACTGGAACCTGGTGGCCCGACCGCCGCATCAACCCTGACTCTCAGTTGCGCCCGATGCGCAGCATCTCCGCCACGCTGGCCAGTTTGACCCGCGGCCGGCCGTGCGGCTCGCCGGCGGACCGCTCATGGTCGTCGATCCGCTGCCAGTGCTCGTCGGTGATCAGCTCCGGCTGCCGGGACAGCAGCCAGGCCTGCAGTTGCGCTTCGTAGTCGGACCCGACGTCGGGTAGGTCCCGGGCTGCCAGGTCGGCGGCCAGCGTGTCGATGGTCGCCTGGGAGTCGCTCTTGTTGCTGCCGATCACCCCCGACGGCCCGCGCTTGATCCAGCCGACCACGTACTGGTTGTCGGTGCCGTCGATGCGTCCGTCGGTGTGCGGGATGGTCGCGTTGCGCTCGTCGAACGGCAGCCCCGGCGTCGGCACGCCCCGATAGCCCACCGAGCGCACCACCAGCTGGGCCGCCAGTACCTCGCGTTCACCGGTGTCGCGGGCGCTGACCCGGCCCTCGTCGTCGGTGACCAGTTCGTTGTGGCCCAGCACGATCTCCTGCACCCGCCCGTCGCCGCGGATCTCGATCGGCGAGGTGGCGAATCGGAACACGATCCGACGGTGCCCGGGGTGGAGCTCGCGTCCCACGTAGGTGCGCAGCACCTTCACGTTCTGCTTGGGATGCTTGGCTGCCGTCTCGACGTCCTCGTCGGTGATGCCGGCGAACTCGGCCGCCTCGATCACCACGTCGACGTCGTCGAGGCCGGCCAGCTCACCGAGTTCCCGGAGTTCCGGGCTGGTGAAGGTGGCCTGCAGCGGGCCGCGACGCCCGATGATCACCACCTCTTCGATGTCGCGCGGGCCGAGCCGCTCCAGGGCGTGGTCGGCGATGTCGGTGCGGCGCAGTTCATCCGGCTGGGTGATCAGGATGCGGGCCACATCGAGCGCCACATTGCCGTTGCCGATCACGACGGCACGCTTGACGGACAGGTCAGGGGCATGGTCGGCGAAGTGCGGATGGCCGTTGTACCAGCCGACGAAATCCACCGCGGCGACGCTGCCGGGCAGCTCCTCACCCGGGATGCCCAGGTGTCGATCCGACTGCGCCCCAACGGCATAGACCACGGCGTCGTAGCGCTCGGCGAGTTCGGCCGGCGTGACGTGCTCGCCGACGGTGATGTTGCCGAAGAACCGGAACCGGGGATCGGCAGCGGTCTTCTCGAACTGCGAGCTGATCGACTTGATCTTGGGATGGTCCGGCGCCACACCGGAGCGCACCAGCCCCCAGGGCGTCGGCAACATCTCCAGCATGTCGACCCGCACGTCGACGTCACCCCCGGCGGCGAGCTTGAGCAGGGAGGCCGCGGCGAAAAACCCGGACGGGCCGGAGCCGACGATGGCGACGTGGTAGGGACGCATCCGCACCAGCTTTCTGTTCGGGGCTTGTCCCGCTGATGCTAAACGCACACAGGGTCCGGGCGATACAGGTCGGCATCGGTCCGTGACAACCGGATTCACCGGCGCCGGTAACCTTGGCGTTCGTGGAACCTGACCGCCAGTCCGACATCGCCGCCCTCGACGCCACCTTGACCACGGTGGAGCGGGTGCTCGACGTCGACGGACTGCGCCGTCGTATCGGCGATCTGGAACGCGACGCCTCGGATCCGAACCTGTGGGACGACCAGACCCGCGCCCAGAAGGTGACCAGCGAGCTGTCGCACGCCCAGGCCGAGCTGCGCAGGGTCGAGGAACTGCGCCAACGCGTCGATGACCTCCCGGTTCTGTATGAGTTGGCCGCCGAAGAAGGTGGTGCGGACGAGGTCGCCGAGGCCGACGCCGAGCTGGCCAAGCTACGCGAGGACGTCGACGCGATGGAGGTCCGCACCCTGCTCTCCGGCGAGTACGACGAGCGCGAGGCGCTGGTCACCATTCGTTCGGGTGCGGGCGGGGTGGACGCCGCCGACTGGGCCGAGATGCTGATGCGGATGTATATCCGCTGGGCCGAGCAGCACAAGTACGGGGTCGAGGTGTTCGACACCTCCTACGCCGAAGAGGCCGGGATCAAGAGCGCGACGTTCGCGGTGCACGCGCCGTTCGCCTACGGCACCCTGTCGGTGGAGCAGGGCACCCACCGGCTGGTTCGAATCAGCCCGTTCGACAACCAGGGCCGTCGGCAGACGTCGTTCGCCGAGGTCGAGGTGCTGCCGGTGGTGGAGACCACCGACCACATCGAGATCCCCGAGGGCGACGTCCGGGTCGACGTCTATCGCTCCAGCGGGCCGGGCGGGCAGTCGGTGAACACCACCGACTCGGCGGTGCGGCTCACCCACATCCCCACCGGGATCGTCGTCACCTGCCAGAACGAGAAATCGCAGCTGCAGAACAAGGTTTCGGCGATGCGGGTGCTGCAGGCGAAGCTGATGGAACGCAAGCGCTCCGAGGAGCGCGCCGAGATGGACGCGCTCAAGGGCGACGGCGGCAGCTCGTGGGGCAACCAGATGCGGTCCTACGTGCTGCACCCCTACCAGATGGTCAAGGACCTGCGCACTGAATACGAGGTCGGCAACCCGTCGGCGGTGCTCGACGGTGACATCGACGGATTCCTGGAAGCCGGAATCCGGTGGCGCAACTCCCCGGATGGCGACTAAGCCATGATGATGGCCTTCTCGCCCGGACAGCGCTGGCACGACGTGTGGAGTGGTCCGATCGGCGAGTGGGTGATCACCAAGGGCCTGCGGATCGTCCTGCTGCTGATCGGTGCGGCGCTGGCATCGCGGTTCATCACCTGGGCGGCGCGGCGGGTGACGCGGCGCCTCGAACACGGCTTTGCGGCCAGCGACGCGCTGGTGCGCTCGGAGGCTTCCAAGCATCGCCAGGCGGTGGCCTCGGTGATCTCCTGGGTGTCGGTGGTGATGCTGTGCGTGGTGGTGGCCGTGCAGATCACCGGGATCCTCGACATCCCGGTCGGTTCGCTGGTAGGGCCGGCGGCGGTGCTGGGCGGTGCGTTGGGTTTCGGTGCTCAGAAGCTGGTGCAGGACCTGCTGAGCGGTTTCTTCATCATCACCGAAAAGCAGTACGGTTTCGGCGATCTGGTGCAGCTGTCGATGACCGGGGCGCTGACCGAGGCGCTGGGCACCGTCGAGGAGGTGACTCTGCGGGTGACCAAGCTGCGTACTCCCAACGGCGAGGTCTTCACCGTCCCGAACGGCAACATCGTTCGGTCGCTGAACCTGTCCAAGGACTGGGCGCGTGCCGTCGTCGACATCCCGGTTCCCACCACTGCCGACCTGAACCAGGTCAACGAGGTGCTGCACCAGGTGTGCGTGAACGCGCGCGAGGCCGACGCCCCGCTGCGCGACCTGCTGCTCGACGAGCCCTCGATCATGGGGGTGGAGAGCCTGGAGGTCGGCGTGGTCAATCTGCGGATGGTCGCGCGCACCCTGCCCGGCAAGCAGTTCGAGGTGGGACGCCGGCTGCGCACCCAGGTGGTGCGCGCACTGGCCTCGGTCGGTGTGACCACCGCCGGTGAGGTGAAGCCGGTGGAGACGCCGTGAAACTCAAGCTGACGAAACCGGAGACGGCCCGCCCGGCCGGCGACGGGCACCGCTGGCCCGGGTATCTGCTGGGCGGCCGGGTCCGCACCTCGACCGTGGTGCTGATCATTGCGTTCGCCGGGGTTTGGTGGGTTTATGACACCTACCGAGAGGACGTGACGCCGCCGGCCGCGCCGCAGGTGGTGCCGCCCGGCTTCATTCCCGACCCGGCTTACACCTGGGTGCCGCGCACCAGACTGCAGCAGCCGCCGGCGACCGTCACCGAGACCGTCACCCCCACGCCGACCACCACCGAGACGCCCTCACCGACCAGCGAACCGCCGATCCGGACGCCCGTGCCCGGATTCCCGTTCTGCCCGCCGTTCTGCCCGCCGGACGAACCCGAGCAGAGCCCCGCGCCGCCCGAGTCGCCCCCGCCGCCCGCCCCGGTGCCGCCGCCGGCCCCGCCAGGGTCCCCAGCTCCGTCAACGCCGGTCCCGTCGGCAGCCCCGCCCCCGCCCCCGCCCGCGCATCCCGCGGTGCCCTAGCACGTGGCCTGACCGGCATCGGTGCCCCGCACGGCTAAACTGCGTGCCGTGATGATCACGCTCGACCATGTCACCAAGCAGTACAAGTCGTCGGCACGTCCAGCGCTGGACAACGTCAACGTCAAGATCGACAAGGGCGAGTTCGTCTTCCTGATCGGCCCGTCGGGCTCGGGTAAGTCGACGTTCATGCGACTGCTGCTGGCCGAGGAGACCCCCACCAAGGGCGACATCCAGGTGTCGAAGTTTCACGTCAACAAGCTGCCCGGCCGGCACATCCCGAGCCTGCGCCAGGTGCTCGGCTGCGTCTTCCAGGACTTCCGGCTGCTGCAGCAGAAGACGGTGTTCGAGAACGTCGCGTTCGCCCTCGAGGTCATCGGCAAGAAGCCGGAGATGATCAATCGCGTGGTCCCCGAGGTGCTGGAGATGGTCGGGCTGTCCGGCAAGGCCAACCGGCTGCCCGGCGAACTGTCCGGCGGAGAACAGCAGCGGGTGGCGATCGCCCGCGCTTTCGTCAACCGGCCGCTGGTGCTGCTCGCCGACGAGCCGACCGGAAACCTCGACCCGGAGACCAGTGAGGACATCATGGATCTGCTGGAGCGGATCAACCGCACCGGAACCACGGTGCTGATGGCCACCCACGATCACCACATCGTCGACTCGATGCGGCAACGTGTCGTGGAGCTGTCGTTAGGACGGCTGGTGCGCGACGAACAGCGCGGTGTCTACGGAATGGATCGTTAAGTGCGCTTTGGGTTTCTGTTCAACGAGGTCCTGACCGGCCTGCGCCGCAACGTCACCATGACGGTGGCGATGATCCTGACCACGGCTATCTCGGTGGGCCTGTTCGGCGGTGGTCTGCTGGTGGTGCGGCTGGCCGATCAGTCCCGCAACATCTACCTGGACCGCGTCGAGTCGCAGGTCTTCGTCAACGCCGACGTCGCGGCCGACGACCCGAACTGTGAATCACCGACCTGCAAGGCGCTTCGGGAGCGCATCGAGTCCCGCGACGACGTGAAGTCGGTGCGCTACCTCAATTCCGACGATGCCTACGCCGACGCGATCCGTAAGTTCCCCGAATTCAAGGACGTGGCGAGCAAGGACTCCTTCCCGGCGTCGTTCGTGGTCAAGCTGGACAACCCCGAGCAGAGCAAGGATTTCGACGCCGCGATGCAGGGGCAACCGGGTGTGCTCAGCGTGCTCAACCAGAAGAAGCTGATCGACCGATTGTTCGCGGTGCTGGACGGGCTGAGCAGCGCGGCGTTCGCCATCGCCCTGGTGCAGGCGGTCGGGGCGGTTTTGTTGATCGCCAACATGGTTCAGGTCGCGGCCTACACCCGGCGCACCGAGGTCTCCATCATGCGGCTGGTGGGCGCCAGCCGCTGGTACACCCAGTTGCCGTTCCTGGTGGAGGCGGTGCTGGCCGCGACGGTCGGCGTGATCATCGCGATCATCGGACTGATCGTGGTGCGAGCGTTGTTCCTGGACAACGCATTGAGCCAGTTCTACCAAGCGCATCTGATCGCACGCATCGACTATGCCGACATCTTCTACATCTCGCCGATCCTGTTGCTGCTGGGCGCGGCGATGGCGGGGGCCACCGGATATGTGACCCTGCGCCTGTACGTCCGGCGGTAGTGATGGCCAAGAAAGCATCGGACAAGGGCAACAAGAAGCAGCCCACCAAACAGATCATTGCGTCGAATCGCAAAGCGCGGCACAACTATTCGATTCTGGATGTCTACGAGGCCGGGGTGTCGCTGGTGGGCACCGAGGTCAAGAGCCTGCGGGAGGGACAGGCCTCCCTGGTCGACGCCTTCGCCACCGTCGACGACGGCGAGGTGTGGCTGCGCAACATGCACATCCCCGAGTACCAGCACGGCACCTGGACCAACCACGATCCGCGGCGCACCCGCAAACTGCTGTTGCACCGGCGCCAGATCGACATGCTGATCGGCAAGATCCGCGACGGCAACCTCACCCTGGTACCGCTGTCGGTGTACTTCACCGAGGGCAAGGTGAAGGTGGAATTGGCGTTGGCGCGCGGTAAGCAGGCTCACGACAAGCGACAAGATCTCGCCCGCCGCGATGCCCAGCGTGAAGTGACCCGCGCGCTGGGGCGTCGCGCCAAGGGGATGACCTGAACGGCGCACTCCTCGCGCTGCTCTCGGCGGCCAGCTTCGGGACGAGTGATTTCGCCGGCGGGATCGCTGCTCGCCGCATACCTGCGCTGCGGGTGGTACTGCTGTCCTACCCGGTGACGATGGTGCTGCTGGGCGGGTTGGCCGTCGTGGTGGGTGGACGGATCTCCCCGGGTGCCATCGGCTGTGGCATGGCCTGCGGGATCGCCCTGGGACTGGGCGGATGGTGGTTCTACGCGGCGCTGGGTTCCGGGCCGATCTCGGTGGTGTCGCCGGTGTCGGCGGTGCTGACCGCGGGGGTGCCGGTGGTGGTGGGCCTGGTCGAGGGCGAGCGTCCCGGACCGGTGGCCGCGACGGGGATCGCGCTCGCGCTGTTGGCAGTGGTCATGGTGAGCCGGCAGGCCACCGACGAGGACACTCGGCCGCACCGGTTCACCCGCAAGGTGGCCTGGCTGACCGTCGGGGCCGGAGTGGCCTTCGGGCTGGATTTCGTATTCATCGACGCGGCACCGCCGGACTCCGGGCTGTGGCCACTGGCCTTCGCACGGGTGACGGCCGCGTTGCTGGTGATCGCCGTTGCGACGGGCACCGGCGACCTGCGGCTTCCGTCGGGTCGGCCGATGCGGCTGGCGCTGCTGGCCGCGCTGGCGGACACCGGCGCCAATATTGCGATGCTGCTGGCCTTGCGGGGGTCGGACCTGTCACTGGCCAGCGTGCTGATCTCGTTGTTTCCGGCGGTGACGGTGGTGCTGGCCATCGTGCTGCTGCGTGAACGGGTGCATCGGGCGCAGCTGGCCGGCATGTTGGCTGCCGTGGCCGCGGTGGTGATGATCACCGCAGGGTAGGGAAAAGGAACGCTTGTCCGGAGACGTGAATATTTCTCCGGACCGGGCTCTGCCAGCGTCTTCCCGGAAGATTCATACGTTTGGGTGACGGACCAAATCGTCCCGGGTTGTTAGCGTCAATCGGGATCGCTGTGGCGGTCCGGACAACATGGAGTGAACAACCCGTAGGAGTCGCATGCCCGGATGGGTGGGCGGGGACGTCGATCAGCTGCGCGCGCTGAGCCGGCGATTCACCGCAGCCGCCGATCAGTTGCGTGCCGTGGTGACGCAGACCGCCGGCCGACTCAACGCGGTCCGCTGGACCGGTGCCGACGCCGATCGGTTCCGGTCCGAATGGCGGGGCGACGCGACGGGCCGGCTCCGAACTGCCGCCGAGGCCCTGGACAAGGCAGCTGAGGCGCTGCGGCGCAATGCCGACGAACAGGAGCAGGCGAGTGCGGCCGGCGGTGCTGTGAACGGCAGCGGGTTCGGGCCGGGCCCGCCGCGTCCGGCGTGGGGCTGGCCGGGCGACGTCGGCGCCACGCCGTGGTTTCTCCGGCCGGGTGGCGGGTTCGCCGATCCGGGCGGGATGACGCTGCCCGGCGGCGGCGACAGTGTCGCCCCGACATGGGGCTTCCCCAATCCCTTCAATGAGTACCGGGACGCCGTCGGCAGCACCCCGATCTGGCCGATCAGTGTCGGCACCGCGATCGGCATGACCCCGCTCGGTGATGCGATGAACGTCGCCGACGGCACGGCGCTGGCGTTCGACGATCGGCTTGGTGTGGGCGACAAGCTCGCCGAAGGCGCCCATCTGGCCACCGATATCGGCGGTGGCGGGCTGCGCCAGGCCGGATTCGACAGCCGCAACCCGGCGCTGTACCTCGGCGGGGCGGCGGTCTCCCAGTGGGGCGACGTGGTCAGCGAGTTCAACAAGGCTGACTTCAGCCCGGCCACCGTGGCCCGCAACGTCGACTTCGTCACCGCGCATCCCGGGCAGGCATTCGAGGCCGCCCGGGACGCCGTGGTCGACTACATCCCCAAGCTGATCTCGAACTTCACCATCAACCCGTTTGGAAAGTGACCTGCCGATGGCCCAGGGAATTCTGCTGACCGACGACGAGGTCGTCGCCCTTGCTGCGCTGCTGGGCCGGCCCTGGCCCACCGGGCTGGCCACCGTCGCGCCGACCGCCGACGAGCTCACCCAGGCCGGACGGCGCGGCGTCCGGTCGCTGACCATCCGTGGAATCCTTACCGCCGACGCCGAATCCGGGTACACCGCGCACCCGGGAGTGGCCGCGGTCATCGAGACGTTCCTGCTCGCGCCGCACCGGATCGGCGCCTACATCGCTCCCGTCGCGGTGCCCGAGACCATGGCCGGTGCGGCGATCACGGCGGTGCCGGTTGCGGGCATCTGGTGGATCGATTCGACGACCGCGCAGGGTGTGCACGGCTTCCGCCAGGTGCAGGGGGGCGAGGTGCTCGCGGCGATCACCGAGCTGGCCGACCAGACCGCCGACGGCACCTTGCTGGCCGGTGCCGAGAACCCGTCTGCCTACGCGTGTGTGATCGTCTACGGCGAGGAGCCCGATCAGCGGACGGTGGTGCCGGCAGGCGGAACGTGGGACCGCGCCGGGCTGGAGCAGGCCTTCGCCGCCACGGTCGCCTGACCCGCCCGGATCACAGATCGCTCAGGCTGAGGATGCCGTCCTCGATGGCTCGGGCCAGCAGTGCGGCCTTGGTCGGGGCCGGCCGGCCGACGGCCGCGTACTTGGCCCGGGCCCGCTGCAAGTGGGTGCGGACGGTCGTCGGTGCGATATAGAGCCGGCCGCCGACGAGCTCCTTGCTCTCGGTCTGAAACCAGGTGATCAGCACCTCTTTCTCCCGCTCGGAGAGATTGGTGCGGCCCGAGGTGCGGTCGTTGGCCAGGGCCTTGGCCATCTGCGGGCCCACGTAGGGCTCGGCCGAATGCGCGGCCTCGATGGCGTCGATCAGGTGGCGCTGACCCTCGGTTTTGACCAGGTAGGTCACCGCGCCCATATCCAGGCAGGTCAGGATCACCTCGTCGGTCGACAGCTGTGAGTAGACGACCACCCGCTGGCCGGCCTGGCACATCGCGCGCAGTGCGGCGAATGCCGGCCGGTCGCCGTCGACGAAGATGTCGAAGACCACGACGTCGATCTCGTTGGGGACGTCGGGGTAGCGCGCCAACATCTCCCGGGGGCTGTGAAAACTGCCGACCACCGAGATCGACGACTCGGCCTGCACGCACCAGGCGGCGATCCCGGCGGCGACGACATCGTGCCCATCGACGACGGCGACGCTGATGACCGGCGGCGTAGCGCCCCCGGAATCCGTCTGCGGCGCCATTGCCGCAAGTTCGCTGTCCAACCCGCCGTGCTACCTCTGCTTCCGAGCCGGCCCATGAAGTTCATTTAGCTGGACACTTCAGTGGACGCGGGTCCGCGACCGGGAGCCTATGTCCGAAGAATAGTCATTGATATTCGAGCGTGACAAGTATTGAGACTCCCAGTCTAGAATTGCAGGGTGGTTGACCCGGGGGATTTCAGCAACCGCGAGCAGACCTGGGTGACCGGCGGCGCCTGGCGGCGCCGCCGTCTGAGCGAATCTGACCTGCGGGAACGCATTCTCGGCAGTGCGGTGGCGATGCTGACCGAAAGCGGCGGGCTGACCGTGAGCATGGCGCACCTGAACATGGAAGAGCTCATCCGGATCGCCGATGTGCCGCGCAGTTCGGTCTACCGCGCCTGGGGCAGCAAAGAGGCGTTCTACGTCGAGCTGATGGAGCGGATGGTCGCGCCCGGCCCCGAAGGCAGCTATGCCGACGACGTGGTCCGTATCGCCCGCAGGGTGCTGGATCAGAGCCGGCAGCTGCTCGGCACGGCGCAGGGCCGTCGCGCCGTTCTGGAGGAGATGGTGCGCAGCACCGTGACCCAGAGTTTTCACGGGGCCGCCAGGTCGCTGGCCTGGCGCTCGTTCACTGCGCTGGCGGTCGCGGTGCCCACCCTCGACGACGAGGATCAGCAGCGCATTCTGGCGGCCATGGCGGCGTCGCATGCCCGGATCATCGATCGGGTCGCCGAGGTCTACACCGAGACGCTGCCGCTGGTCGGCATGCGGATGAAAGCAGGTTTCGACATCAGAACGGCGATCGCCACCGGATCCGCGACGATGGACGGGCTCATCCGGCTGGGTTTCACCGACCCGGCCACCGTGGCTTCGGTGATCCTCAAACCGGGCCTGGACGGCGAGCCGGTCGAGTGGGAGCTGCCGCCATTGGCGTTCCTGGCGATCCTGGACGCCATGATCGAGCCCGACCCGGAGTTTCCGGCGTAGTCCGAACGGTCGATACCCGTGGTCAGTCCGCGGTGTGAGGATGATGCGGTAATACATCCGGTGCGCGGTAGAGAGGTGACTTGGATGGATGTCTCGCTCGGGGTCGAGCTGTCCCCAGCGGATGCGCGGATCGTGCTGCTCGACGCCGCCCCGCCCCATTCGGTGATCGACCAGTCGCAGATCAGCCTGGCCGACGGTGACGTGGTGTCGACGCTGGTCTCGACCGATCGACAGCTGACCGACACCGGGCATCGCCTGATAGCGACTCGGGTCTGCGGCGCTGACGACGCCCAGGTCGGCGCGGTGGTCGACGCACTGCGGGACGCCGACGTGATGAACGTGACCGCGGTGTCGTCGCCGGCGGCGACGACCGCGGCTGCGCCGGGACTGACGGGCGGTGAGACCGCCGCGATTCTGTCGGTCGAGGGCGATACGGCGGCGTTGTCCATTGTGGATGCCCCCACCGGCACCACGTCGCTGATCGACGTCGCCACCATCGACGCCGATGATCGTGCGGCGGCCTACCGGGAGCTGCTGGAGCGGCTCGCGGAGGAACCGGGTGGCGCGACCAGCGTCATCATGCTGGATTCGGCGGCGTCGTCGCTCAACGCCGAACTGACCGCCGCCTCGCCGGTTCCGGTGCGCTACGCCGAACAGTCCGACTTCGCACTCGCACAGGGTGTGGCGCTGGCCGGCGCGACCGAGGCCTTTGAGGCACCGCTGGACGCAGCCGGCCCGCAGGGGTCGCAGTTGGCCTACTCCGAGGTCGACGGCGGCGACGACGACCCCTGGTTGCCGTCCGCCGACGCAGTGCCCCAGCAGACCCCGTTGGACCCGTTGAGCGCGATCGGCCCGTTGGACGCGATCGACCCCGACGAGGTGGACGACGTTGTCGCTGACGCGGCAGCTCCGACGCCGGCCCGACCGCCGATTCTGTTGGTGGGCAGCACGATCGCGGGCATCGTGGTCGTCGGATTCGCCGCTCTGGCGGTCAGCGTCGCCATCGGTATCCGGCCTGCGGTCAGCCAGCAGGCGCTGCGGGTGCAGGACTCGTCGGTGCCCGGCGACTACCTGCCGGTGACCCCGGGCCAGGGCGTCAAACCCGATGCCAAGAACTGGACGGTGGTGGAGCAGATCCCGCCGGCCGGCACCGAGACGGCAGCCCGGTCGTTCACACCGCAGGCGCTGGGGCAGCCGGCCAACGCGGCGACGCCGATCATCGACATGTACCGGGACGGGACCGTCGGCGTCCGGGACCCGAATGTGCCGCTGCCGCCGGTGGACTCGTCGGTACCGGCCGCCACCGGACAGGCGATGGACCCGCTCACCCAATTGGTGGCCACCCGGCTGATCCCGGACTTCTCCAAGTTCACCCCGACCGACGTGATCAATCTTGTGAGCAACTTGACTGTGCCGGTGGCCACCGGGGTGGCGACCGGGGCGACGATTGCGCTGGCCAATATCCTCACGGCCGGAGGTCAGAGCCTGGCCGACGTCGGAGTGCTGGCCACCGTGCCGGCCACCCAGGGCGCGTTGTACAGCACGCCGGCCGTCGCATCGGGTGCGTCGGCGTCGGATCCCACCACGCTGGTGCGGAGCATTCCCGGCGGGCTCTTCGCGTCGGGGGCCACCGACGCCGAGAAGGCGGCGGCGTTGCCGACCGGAGTCACGGCGATCTCCGAGTTGCCCGCGGCGGACTCGACCTCGGGAGTGTCCCCACTGGCTCCCACCGTCACCGATCCCGGGTCGCTCGGTTCGACCATTGTCGGGACGGGGCCGCTGCCGACCGTCGAGCCGCCCGTGACGCAGCCGGAGAAGTCCTCCGGTGGCGCCGTGGTGCCGTCGGCGGAGGTGCCCACACCGTCCGCGTCGTCGTCGGCGGAGGTGGCCAAGCCGTCGCCGTCGCCGTCTGCGTCGTCGTCGTCATCGGTGGAGGTGCCCGCGCCGTCCGCGTCGTCGTCGGTGCAGGTGCCGAAGTCGTCTGCGACCGTGGAGGCGCCCAAGGCGTCCGCATCGGTCGAGGCTCCGAAGTCATCGCCATCGGTGGAGGCGCCCAAGTCGTCACCGGCGCCGGTGGTCAAGGCGCCCGAACCCGTGGTGCAGTCGCCTGCGCCGGTGGTCAAGGCCCCGGCTGTGGTCGAACAGGCGCCGAAGGTGGTCGAGCCGGCCCCGGCGCCGAAGGTGGTAGAGCCGGCCCCGGCGCCGAAGGTGGTCGAGCCGGCCCCGGCTCCGAAGGTGGTGGTGCCCACCCAGGCTCCGGTTGAGCAGCCCGCCCCGGTGGTGGTGCCTGCGCCCAAGGCGGTGATGCCCTCGTTGCCTGCGGTACAGGCTCCCGAATCCTCCTCCGGGGGTAGCTCATCGGGTGGCGGCGGACTGTTCGGTGGCGGGTCCTCGGGTGGTTCGTCCGGCGGATCGTCGGGCGGCGGGCTGTTCGGGGGTGGATCCTCGGGCGGGTCATCGGGCGGATCGTCGGGCGGCGGGCTGTTCGGCGGCGGGTCGTCGGGCGGCGGGCTGTTCGGCGGCGGGTCGTCGGGCGGCGGATTGTTCGGCGGCGGCAATGGCTGACGCGGCCGTGCAACCGGAGGCGCTGCAGCCCAATCGGATTCGTACCGGACTGTCGGCAGCACTGTTGATCCTCGGATTGCTCCTGCCGTGGAACATCCACTTCGGGTTGGGCATTGCGGGGACCCTCACATGGGTATTGGTGATTCTCGTGGTGGCCACCCTGCTGTCGCTTTCCGCGTTGGCCGTCGGCGAATCACCGCTGCGGATGATGCTCACCGCGCCTTATCTGGTTCTGGTCGCGGCGTTCACGGTGTTCGCCATCGTGATGTCCGTACGTTGCGGCGGGACGGGGACCGTTGCTCCGGGGGTGGGCCCGGGGGCGTGGTCGGGCCTGGCCGGAGCACTGCTGGCGGCCCAAACCGGTACCACCACAACCGATGGCCCGCGTTCCGCACGGGTGCGCCGCACGCTCGGCTGGACGTCCATAGCGCTGGCGGTGTTGGCCACACTGTTCAACCTCTATTACCGCACTCGATTCGTGCTGCCCGGCATCGGCGGTGAGGCCGGCGTCCAGAACCTCACGACTGCCGTTGCGGCACTGCTCTACGGCGTGGTGGCGTTGGCTCCGGTCATCGTGGCAGGCCGCTGGATCGTTTCGGACCGGCCCGAGACGCGGCTGGCCACGGTCCTGCTCGGCGGGGCGACGCTGATCGCCGCAACGCTGATCTGGTTCCTGCCCGTCGGCCGGTTGCTGGATGCTTTCCATGGGATCGCGCAGAACACCGGCACCGTCAGCGTCGGCTATGACGGCTACCTCGCATGGGTCGCGGTGGCCGCGCTGATCGGCACTCCTGTTGTTCGCTCGGCATGGACGGCGGGCTCGCAAGACCTGTGGCGCAAGGTGACCCGCTCCTGCCTGATGCTGATCGCGGTCTGGTGCGGCGGCAAGGCGGTGCTGCGGATCACCGACGTCATGCTGACCGGTGTGCTCAGCCTGCCGACCCCGCCGTACAGCGCGACCATGTTGATGCTGTTCGATCTGCTCACCGCGGTGTTGGCGCTCTGGTTGTTCGTCAACAGTCGCAGCGGTACCGCCCCACGCACTGTCCCGATTCTCGGCATCCTCGTCGTACTGACGGTCTGCAGGGTGATCCTCGGGGTGGCCCTGGTGCCTCGCATCGACCCGCTCAACCCCGGTACCGTCAACCCGGTCTACGGAAACCATCTGGTGCAACAGATCACCAGCACCTTCGACGTCGCGTTGTGCGTGCTGGCCCTGGCGTTGCTGGTTGCGGCGATCGGCGTGGGCGCCAGGCCATCGGGCACGGCTGCGGCACCACGACCGGCCCAGGCCCAGGCCCCCGTCCCGGCCCCGCCGGCCCCCGACGGGTCCCCACCGTCCGCGCCCCCGCTTCCGGCAGCACGGATCGCGGTACCGGACCCGGCGCCCGCCGAACCCGTCACGCGCAAGGACCGGGCCGCCGACGTGCTGGCCCAGTCGACGCAGCGCTTCGCGGCCGGGACCACCTACGGCGCAAACGCCCCGAAAGAGGAGTCGTAGCCGGTCGCGTGACCGGTGGTGGCCGACGATGCGAAGATTGCTCCCGCATGCACTGATGTCTACAAAGGGGTACGCCGGTGGCTGACTGGGGATGGTCCGTCGAACTCAATGACGCAAACCCTGATCCCAGGGTCGCCTGTGTCGTACTGGCCGACGTCTCGGGCTCCATGCAGGGTGAGCCCATCGCCGCGCTCGAGCGCGGGTTCGCCGCGTTCACCGAATATCTGCACAACGAAGCCTTGGCCAGCAAGCGGGTCGAGGTCGCGGTGGTGACTTTCGGGACCGTCGCAACGGTGCTGGTGCCGATGCAGGAGGCCAGGTCGTTGCAGCCGGTGCCGTTCACCGCCGGCGGCACCACGAACCTGGGGGCCGGGATCAACCTGGCGCTGGACATCCTCGAAGACCGCAAACAGGCCTACAAGGTGGCCGGGTTGCAGTACTACCGGCCGTGGATCCTGGTGCTCACCGACGGCAAACCCAACTTGGATGGCTTCGACGCGGCGGTGGCCCGGCTCAATGCCGCCGAAACAGCCAAGGGCGTAACGGTGTTTGCGGTGGGGGCGGGCCCGCGGGTCAACTACCAGCAGTTGGGCAGGCTGTCCCAGCAACGCAGCCCGGCGCCGCTGGACGGCCTGAAATACCAGGAACTGTTCGAATGGCTGTCGGCGTCGCTGAGCAACGTCTCGAACTCCTCGGAGTTCGGCCGCGACGACGCCGAGCTCGGCGGCGAGCAGATCCCGCTGCCGTCGGTGACCGGCTGGACCAGCGCGTGAGCCCTGCCGGTCGGATTGAGTCCGGCCGGGAGTGGATGGTCTGCGGTGCGTCGGTGGTCGGTTCCGAGCACCGACGCCGCGGCCTGGGCTGCGATGACGCCTACAGCTACGGAGTTCTCGGCGACTTCCTGGTTGCCGCGGTGGCCGACGGGGCGGGGTCGGTGACCGGCACGTCGGCCTGGGGCGCCTACGTCGCCTGTCGCGGTGTGCTCAAAGACGGGCTGAATCCGGAGTTCGTCGACCGTTTCCGGGCGGCATCGGCCGCCGAGGCGACGCAGTTGCTGCGGTCGCTGTTCGACGGGGCTTTGGAGCGGGTGTATCGCCAGGCGGCGTCGATGAATCTGGATGCCGCCCTGCTGTCCACGACCCTGTCCGTGGGGCTGGCTGATCCACGGATGGCCGCCTTCGGTCAGGTCGGCGACGGGATCATCGCCACCGAACGCGGCGAGGCGATCGAGACCGTCCTGATCGAACACAAGGACGGCTACGCCAACACCACGTCGTTCCTGCAATCCGAACGTGCCCTTGATGATTCATTTCGCACCACCAGTCACGCGGGGGTGAGCGCGTTCGCTCTCAGCACCGACGGCCTGACCTACAAGATCACCGATGTGGCCACCGGCGCGGCGTATCAGCCGTTCTTCCGCGGCTCCTGGCAGCATGTGCGGGCCGGTGCGCGGTCCGGCCAGTTGCAGGAGATGCTCGGCACGATCGAGGACGATCAGACCGGAGACGACAAGACGCTGGTGCTGGCCGCGCTGGGCGACAATGCGCACGCCGCGGCGCCGGAGACCATGCGGTGGGCGCATTCCGGCGCTCCCGGCAGCCCTGATGAGACCGGTGAGAGCGGGGCCGGCGGCGAAGTCCACGATGCGGAGCAGACGCAGCCGGCTGCGTCCGTGCGACGCAGCCGGTGGGGGAGGTGGCTGCGATGAGTGACGCCGACCCCCGGATCGAGGGGGCCCGGCTGGGCAGCGGCGAACCGGTCCGGCTGGCCCCCCTGTTGGCCAGTGCCGGCGAAGGTGCCGTCTACGAGGTGGCAGGGCATCCGGAATGGGTCGCCAAGATCTTCCACCCCACCCTCAACGAGTTGCCCTCGAAGCTGGACAAGGTGGCCGCGATGGTGCAGTCGCCTCCGCCGGGGACGGTGCAGCCCAACGGATTTGTGGTGTTGACCTGGCCCACCGAGCTGGTGGTGGGACAGTCCGGCCCGATCGGATACGTGATGCCGCGGATCGACACCGCGACCTCGGTCGAGATCCACACCATGAGCAACCCGGTCAACCGGATGGACCCGTTGCCGTCGGCCCCGCAGTGGACCCGCAACGCCGACTGGAACCATCTGGTCAACACCGCCGCGAACCTGTGCCTGGCCGTCGAGGTCGTGCACCGGGTGGACGCGGTGATCGGCGACTTCCAGGAACGCAACATCCTGGTCTCCGACACCACCGAGGTGAGCCTGGTCGACTGCGATTCCATGCAGTTCACCGACCGGTCGGGGCAGCGCTATCTGTGCGGGGTGGGCCGTCCGGAGTTCACCGCTCCGGAGTTGGCCGGGCACAACCTGCGTGAGTTTCCCCGCGAGCAGACCTCTGATCTGTTCGCGCTGGCGGTGCACATCCACCAACTGCTGATGGCCGGCAACCACCCGTTCTTCCGCGGCACCTGGACCGGGTCGGGGGAGCAGCCGGATGCCTTGAGCCTGGCCAGGATCGGCAACTGGGCCGGCGGACCGAATTCGCAGCTGCGGACGCATCCGCTGGCGCCGCCGATCGGATTCCTGCCCGAGGAGATCCAACGGATGTTCGTGCGGGCGTTCACCGACGGCGTGCAGAATCCGGCGGCCCGACCCAGCGCTGCCGAGTGGCGCGCGGCGCTGTTGCGCATCCGATTGGGCAGATGCGGCACCGGGCAGCACCAGATTCCGGCCGGGGCCGGCTGCCCATGGTGCGCGATCGACGCGGAACGCAGCGCCCGCCGAGGTCGGCAGGCACGCGCGTTGCCGCCGAGGATGACGGTTGCGGGTGGCCGGCCGCCCCCGGCGTTGCCCCAGCCCGTGTCGAACAAGGCGCAACTCATCGTGATCGGGATCTGGACGGCCGTGGCGGTGGTGTTGATCCTGACCGTGTTCATCGTGTGGGCGATCCTGAGCGGTGCGTCCAGTTTCGGGTTGTAGGACCGGCGGCCCCGGCGCCGTCATACCAACGTACTAATCTTCGGAAACGCACTGGTCATAGTGGAATTCCGCCCGTAACTTGATAACCGCAACCGGCCAGCCCTCCCGCGCATAAGGAGTCCGTTCGTGCGATTCAATGCCCCACCGGGCTGGGAGGTGCCGACGCCCGACTGGGTTCCTGATGCGGGCTGGGCGCCCGACCCGTCGTGGCCGCCCGCGCCGCCGAGCTGGAATTTCTTCGTCGACGACGAGGACGCCGGTGTCTTGGGCGCACCGGTTGCGCCAGGTGCCGGCCCCGCTCCGCGGGGCGCGATGGTGATCGTCGCCGCCGTTGCCGCGGTACTGGTGGTGGCACTTCTCGGGATCTTCCTCGTTCGGCTCGCGGTCTCGAAATCGGACGACCGTGCGAGTGCCGGCGCCGAGTCTGCTGGCCCGGGCTGGACCATCGAGCCGACCGGGCCGAACTACACCGCCACACCCGGGGGCCCCGCGCACAACGCGGCCGCCGCCTCGGCGATCACGTTCGAGGGGATGCGGGATTTCGTCTACCGGCACTACTCAGACCTGCCGGCGAATCCGCGGGCTACCTGGGACCGACTCGACAGCCAGTTCACCGCGAGACTGTCCTGGTCGGACTACGCGGGCTTCTGGGCCACGATTCAGAGTGTGTCCGTGACGTCGGTGCAGCCCGACGGTCCCGACAGCGTGATCGCCCGCCTCGCCTTGGTGCCCTACCGGGGTAACACCTCAAGTGAGCAGCGGCGAATCAAGTTCGTCTCGACCGGCGGAGTGTTGCAGATCCACGAATCCGACCTACTCGGATGAGCCGATGACGCAGCGCTTTGACGGTCGCGGGCTCCTGGCTCGCCGTGAATTGCTCTGGCTGGCAGGCGGTGTCGGTATTGCTGCGGTGGCGGCCGCCTGCGGCAACCGGGAGGCCGAACGTCTCGCCGAGACTGCCTCCGCTGTGCCGGAGCCGTCGGCTGCCCCACCGCCGGCACCCGTCCCGTTTGTCGGAGCGTCAGCGCCGCTGCTGTGCCGGGAGTCCTGGGGTGCCAGGCCGGCCAAGCCCGGGGGAGTGCGGCACACCATCAACCGGTTGACGATTCACCACACGGCAGTTGTCCTGGGGGACAACCGACTTGCCCCCGAACGCCTCCGCCAGCATCAACGGCTGCACCAGGACGAGCGCGGCTGGATCGACATCGCCTACCACATCAGCGTCGACCGCAACGGCAACATCTATCAGCTCCGTTCGCCGGAGCTGGTGGGTGACACCGCCACGGAGTACGACCCGACCGGGCACTTCCTGCTGCTCTGCGAGGGGAACTTCGAAGAGGAGGCCGTGTCGGAGGAGCAACTGCGCGGCGCGGCACTTGTGCTGGCGTGGGCGGCGCAGACTTATCGCGTCCCCACCGAAACATTGGCCACCCACCGAGATTTCGCCTCCACCGCCTGCCCGGGAGAGAACCTGTACGTGCATGTCACGTCTGGTGATCTCAAGCGCCGCATCGATGCGTTCGTCGCGGCGGGCCCCGTCGCGTTGAGCCTGATCTGCGGTCCCGAAGCCGACGCCGTGGTCGCTGATATCGAGGCGGGGCGCAGCCCGACTGAATCTCACATGCCGACAACAGATGTCGAGACACCCGACCAACCCCTAGATGATGGGATGCAGCATGACCGATGACCGAGCCCGGCCCGGCCAACCCGATCCGCACGCCGACTATCTGCGGCAGGCCGCCGAGCACTTCCACCAACCGGCCCCGAGCGCGCCGCAGCCGCCGCCGGCGATTTTCCGCAGCCCGCCTCCGGTGGCCCCACCTCTGGCGGCCCCGGCTCCGGTGAGCCCGGCTCCGGTGAGCCCGACTCCGGTGGCGCCGCCTCCGGTGACCCCGCCGCCTTTCGTCCCGCCGCCGACCCCGCCTCCGGTGGTGCAACAACCGGTGGCTCCGCCGCCTTTCGTCCCGCCGCCGACGGCGCAACCGCCGACACCGCCCCCGCCGGCGAACCCGCCGCCCTGGCAGGCCCCGACCACCCCGCCGGTGCCGGTGGCCGGCAGCGGCCGCGACATCCGTCCCGAGCACGTGCTGTGGCTGCTCACAGCACTTTCCGCGTTGAGCACGGTGTTCGGCAGTGTCTTCTTCGTCCTTTCGGTCGGCGTCTTCGCCTACGCCGCCTGGGTTGCTCGCACCCGGCCGATCCTGTGGCCGCCGGATGTCGAGGAGTTGTTGGTGCAGTACCGGTTGGCCCGGCCGACCGGCCGTCCGATAGCGGCCGGTCCGGCGCAACCAATGGCCTACATACCGTTTCGACCGATGACGTACGGCGAGATGTTCGGCGCGGGATACAAGATCATGATGCGCAACTGGACGACATTGATCGGAATTCCGGCGGCGATACTCGTGGCGTTCATGGTCGCCATGGCGACCATCGGGACGGTCATGGTGATTCCGATGACCGCGGTCGGCTCAGACTCATTGTTCATGGTGACGTTCGTCGTGTTGAGCGTACCCATGCTCGCGGTGGCGTTTCTTGCCGACGCGCTTCTTATCGCCCTGAGTGTCACCGCCACCCACAAGGCCGTCCGGGGTGAGAGTGTGCGCCTCACAGAGGTTTTCGCCATAGCGCGCGGCAGGATGTTCGCGGTATTGCGCCTGACTGGCGCGTATTACGCCTGGTTCGTGATCGTCGACATCATAGTTTTCGCAGTGCTTTTCGCCGCTGTGACTGCACTCGGTTTCGCCGGAATGGTTCTGCTGATACCGGTAGAAATCGCAGTCTTCGGCTTGGGCATAATGTTCAGTCTGTCCCCGATCGTCCTGGTGGTCGAAGGCCGAGGGGTCATGGATTCCTTCAGGCGCGCTTGGGAGTTGGCGAAGGTGTCCTGGCAACGGATACTGGGTGTCCATCTCTGCTGGGCGATAGGGATGATGGTCTTGATGCCGCTGTTCGGCATCGGGGGCACCGTCGCCTTCTTCATCCTCGGGCCCGTCGGTGCCATGGTGGTGTTCCCCCTGCTGTTCGGCGTGATGATCGCCTACTTCCGGACAATGCAGATGCTGATCTACACCGACACCCGGATCCGCCAGGAGCGCTTCGACATGGAACTGAGTGCGGCGTGGGCACAGAACACCGGGGCGATGTGATGTATCCGCAGAACGATCCGAACTACGGTATGCCCGCGCCTGGCCCGGCAAGGGGCTTCACGATTGACCGGAGTGCACTGACTGCCGCCGGTGCCGCCATGGGGATCACGCTCGTTCTCACGTTGCTGGAGAGCGCCTTCAGCGCGATGTTCGGCGGGGCCGGACCGATCATCATGTTGCTGGTGCTGATCGCGGGCGGATATTTCGCCTACCAACAGCGCAATCCGGAGAAGGCACGCGCACTCCAAGCCCGGTTCCAGCAGTTGGCGGGCGACAGGTCGGCGACCGCGAACCATACCGTCATGGCACCGCCGCCGAACGCCGGGTCGGCGGGTGGGCCGGTCTATCCGGCGCCGCAACCGTCGCCCTGGTTGCCCGCCATGGGCGCCGCTACGCAGTCGGCGCAGACGGGGGCGATTGTCAGTGCCGCGCTGTTGATTCCGACCCTGATCGCCTACGCCTGGCGGTACGAGTCGCACGATTTCATCGAACCGTGGCTGCCATGGTGGATTCTGACCGGGCTGCACCTGTACTTCGTGGTCTGCGTGGCGTCGCGCTCCCGCTACCCGGGGAGGGCACCGCTGGCGGTGCTGCTGGGGTTGGCCGGGACTGTGCTGATCGCGTTGGCCGACAATCCCTCCGGTGACGTCAGTCTGATCAAGATGTTCTCCTCCAAGCGCTACTACGACGGCGACTACTACCCGGTGTTGCCATCGGCCGACGTGATGCAGTGGATCTCGCGCACACCGATACTGGCGGTTCTGCTGTTCGTCGCCGCCTGGGGTGTGGCCCGACGCCGCCAGTCGGGGTGGGTTCTCGGTCTGATCCCGACCGGGCTGCTGGTGTGGTGGGCGATCTACGGTTCCGAACACGGGTTTGGTTGGCAGGGCCACTGGTACCAACACTGGCTGCTGTCGGTCGGTGTGTTCATCGGTGGCTGCCTCTGCTGCTGGCTGGCCGACCTGCTCACCTCCGGCGGTGGTGTGATACCCGGCGGGATGGCTTACGCACCACCGGCGTGGCCGGGCCCGGCGAGTCCGCCTGTGCCGCCACCGGTTCCGCCCGCTCACGCCGACTACCGTGCGCAGGCTTCGCAGCATTTCCAGGGGCCCCACCCCGGCGGTCCGGGTGGTGCACGTTGATGGCCGGGCGCTTCAACCCTCCGCCGGGATGGCCGGTGCCGCAAGGTTGGTCACCGCCAGCGGGTTGGGAGCCCGACCCCACCTGGCCACCAGCGCCGGCGGGTTGGCAGTTCTGGACAAATGACGCCACGCCCTCTGTTGAACAGAATCCGCCGCCGTTCGTTGAGGGCTCGCCTGTCCACCGATCGTCGCGGTGGCTCCGGTGGGGCATCCCGGCGGCCATCGCCGTGTTGGTAGTCGGTGCAGCGGGCGGACTGTTTGGTTGGCTGCGATATCAGAATGAGCAGGCGCTCGTTTCTTCGCTGACCACTATTAAGGTTCAAGGTACGGAGTTCACGGGTATCGACGACGTGACTACGGCACCTGACGGGACGCTATACGTTCTGACCGGCGCCGGGGGCAACCGCGATCCAGACGTATTGAAAGTCAATCCGGCTACGGGGGCATCGCAAGCGCTCCGTATTCCACGGGCCGCATTTCCAAGTACCCTTGGGTACTTTGCGCGTCCGCTGGCGGTAGGGCCGGACGGATCGGTGTTCACCGGGTCGCATCTTTGGAATCCAAGTACCGGAACGGTCCAGGAAGTCACCTCCGAGGACGTTGATCACGCTGCCATCGACGCTCACGGGCAGCTTGCCTACTCAGTTTCGGTCGAGGACAAGGGCAACAACTATCGGGCGACAACGACGGTGTATCGCACCTCGGCCGGCGGCCAGCCCTATGTTCTGGCAACGATTCCCGGCAGCGCCAACGGGCTCGCAATTGATTCAAATTCGCAGGTCCTAGTCCACACTGACGCGACTATTGGATGGCATGAGGGGGCCAAGGTCCTGCGCGCCTCCGACGGTGGTGGTCTTGAGACCTTGCAGATCGATGACATCCAATCGAGCTCCGGTATTGCCGTCGATGATGCGGGACGGCTTGTGTACGCGTGCGCCGACCGACATGCCATATGTTCACGGCAGTTGGGTGCCAACAGCTCAGCAAGGCTGGAGTTCACGACCGTGCGGCCTATGTGGACCAACGCGGAGGCGGGGCAGTTGGGTGGCGGCGACGCCATCACCTGGCTGCCGGAAGGTAAAGCACTCGCGGTGACCTACGTTCGGGGGAAAAAGGTCATTGTTGTCGCCCAGCCACCGAACACCGCGGATAGCCGCGCTGGTCAGGAGACCGGGGTGCGGCAGACGTTCCCGAGTACGGCGCCGCCGGTTGTTCCGGCCGTCCTCCCGCCGGGTGCGGTCGAATGTGGGGTGAGCGCCGGGGGCGCCTATCGCGGTGCTGCGAAGGGCACCGATAGCACCTCATGCCCGTTTGTCGAGAATGTCCGTGACGCCTTCAACAACTCCGGCGGTCAGGTGCCGTCCGTGGTGGAGGCCTACAGTCCGGTCACCGGCAAGCACTATCAGATGAGTTGCGCGATGGAACAGGTGATCACCTGCCGCGGCGGCGTCAACGCGGTCGTCTACGTCTACGAGAAGGACACAACGCCAATCGCATCGACGGGTGCAGCACCGGCCTCCATCGATCCACTCCTGTTCACGCCGTTGGGAGGACATGGCAGGGCCATGAATCTACAGCCAGACGGTACCGGGACGTTGGAGTTCTCATCCGGTGCCAGCAACAGTGACAAGTGGAACGTCAGGTGGACGCAGCAGGCCGACGGACTTTTCGAAATCAAAGTCGTGTCGCAGATTTCAGAGTACGGCGACGGCACCGGGACGCATGTCGGGTCTCAGTGGCTGGCGCGGTTCCAGCAGGAGCGGGGCTTCACGGTGCTCCGGATGGTCAAACCGGGAGAATCATTCGACGATCCTGCAGATCCGGGATTCTCGATGTGCACGGCGGAGGCCAAGTTGCAAAGCGTGTGCGGAGCCTGAAGGGGAAGACAGATGTCGCAACGTTTCAATGTTCCGCCTGGGTGGCCGGTGCCGTCGGGTTGGACTCCGCCCGAGGGCTGGGAGCCTGATCCGTCGTGGCCACCGGCGCCGGCGGGCTGGCAGTTCTGGGTGGAGGATCTACCGGGGCCGACGCAAGCCTCGACGGTCACGGAGAATCGCTCTGCCGACGCTACGGGGAAACGACTGGTGATTCTCGGCACCGTCGGCGCGGTGGTGTTGATCGCATTGGCCGGGGGAGTCGCGATATTCCTGCATGGCCGCGGCACTACCGCCGGCCAAAGCGGTTCCGATGGTCACTGGACTGAGACGTCCAAGACTCTTCCCGCTCCCGCTCCCGCTCCTGCTCCCGTGGTCCTTCCTGCTGGAGCGGTCGAATGTGGGGTGAGTGCCGGGGGCACCTATCGCGGTGCTGCGAAGGGTACCGATAGCACCTCATGCCCGTTCGTGGAGAACGTTCGTGATGCCTTCAACAACGCCGGCGGCCAGGTCCCGACGGTGGTGGAGGCCTACAGTCCGGTCACCGGCAAGCACTATCAGATGAGTTGCGCGATGGAGCAGGTGATCACCTGTCGCGGCGGCGTCAACGCAGTCGTCTACGTCTACGAGAAAGCCGGGGCCACCGGTGCTCCGGCGGCCAGCGCTCCGGCAACCAACGCATTGCCCTCGGACGCAATGATTTTCGAGGCGCTCAAGCAGTCGGGCGTGAGTGCTCATGACCTGGCCCAGTACGCAATCGTCAGTAAATCCGCGCCGACATCCGGATGGTACGTGGCCGAGATCCGTCGCACCGACATGCAGCTGGAACACGCCTACGCGATCTTCCGCGACAACAGCCCGCCCGATGGCCATCTGAAATGGGTAGCCGGCCCGGGGACCAGCTTTCCGTCACAGTATTTTTCGTTCCCCGACGAGGTTCGTCAGGTACTGCCATCTGGCTATTCGTGACCAGGCTGCCCGCGTCAATCAGCGGGAGCTTGCAGATCTGTGGTAGCTGGCCGAGACAAGGAGATCTGAGATGAGTGTGCGTTCGAATGCAGCTGCAGCCGCTGTTTTCGCGGTGGCGGCTCTGACCGCCGGATGCGGGCAGGGCGGCGGGGGCGAATCAGGGCTGAGCTGCACCACTTTCAGCAGCGTCAACAAGAACCCGGAGCAGTACGTCGCCAACACCAACGCGGTGAGCGCCCTGCTCGTCGCCCACGGTGTCACCCCGAGTGCCGGCCACCACTACAACGCGGCTGCGGGCGATCACATCATGAACGTCACCGTGGCAACGCAGGAAGTCACCGCCTACTGCAAGGCCAACCCGTCCTCGACGATCGACAAGGGCATCACGTGGTCAAACTTCAAGTCGCACTAGCAGAGCCGGGATTCTCGACGTGCACGGCGGAGGCCATGTTGCAAAGCGTGTGCGGAGCCTGAAGGGGAAGACAGATGTCGCAACGTTTCAATGTTCCGCCTGGGTGGCCGGTGCCGTCGGGTTGGACTCCGCCCGAGGGCTGGGAGCCTGATCCGTCGTGGCCACCGGCGCCGGCGGGCTGGCAGTTCTGGGTGGAGGATCTGCCGGGGCCGAGGCAAGCCTCGATGGTCACGGAGAATCGCTCTGCCGACGCTACGGGGAAACGACTGGTGATTCTCGGCACCGTCGGCGCGGTGGTCTTGATCGCCTTGGCCGGGGGAGTCGCGATGTTCCTGCATGGCCGCGGTACTACCGCAAGCCACAGCGTGGGACCAGTCGATCAGTGGACCGAGGTGTCCAAGACGCTTCCGTCCACACCGGTGACTCCTCCAATTGGAGCGCGCACCAGAGTGATCGTCAACGTCGACGGTGCGGCCTCCCACATGAACGTCACCAGCATCGAGAAGTGGGCTTCCGACGTCAACAAGCACGACGAGGAAACCTTGGTCCAGAAATGCTGGACCTATCCGAGGAGTTACATTCGGGATCGCTATCTCGCCGACGCCGCACGGGTCGCAGACCTGATGGGACGGAGCCCGCAGATGACGCAGTCAGGGCCGATGTGGACGACCGGCCAATCCGGAGACAGTTCGCTCGTCGCGTGGGCGGAGGCGAAATCCGACTATGCATGTCCCGAAATCGTATTCGCTGAGGACAGCAGGATCCGCGATGACGTGATTCTGTACCGGGCCAGACGATACATCCTCCGGGAGCAGAACAACCCGGTGAACCGCAATGACACAGCCGGAAACTACCCGCTGGTCTGTGAGTTCGTCCCCGGCAGTGTCTCGAACATCCACCGCGCGAATCCCGATGACATGGCCATGGTGTCGTCGAACAGTTCGGGATGGGTGGTCCGGGCCGGGAATGTAGAACTCACGATGCACCAGGAGCCCGGCATCACGTGTATCGAATCCGCGCGGTAACGACTCCCACACGAACCAACGGAAACCGAGTTGGCGGCAGCTTTTCGGCTTGGACATTCATCGGTGGACCGGGTGGACATCGTCGATGCTGACGAAAATCCCGCTGCCGGTGTCGTCAAAGGTGAATCGGGCGCCATCTCCGTCGGCCACGACCGTCCAGCCGTCCACCCGGTAGGTGTGCCCCGGTTTGATGCTGACTTTGTTGATTATCTTGCCGAGATTTCCTTCCGCCCAGCGCCAATCGCCGGTCTTCGTTGCGATCACACCGTTGTCCTTCGACGGCCCCCACCCCGCATCGGATTCACATATGACATTGGGCGGAGCGAACTGGCTGAAAGCATTGGGCACGTTGACCCTGCAGCGCAAACCCGATTGGGTGAACAGGTCGACCCCCCTATCGGGGAAGGTGATGACGGCGTCCGGTGCGCCAGCGCTCGCGCCCGTTCCGACGCAGCGGCACAGCACGATTGTCTTGACGGTGCCGGACACAGTTCCGCCGGTTTCGGTGGCGTTGTCGACGAGGATCCGGTAACCGGCATCGCTGGTGGGGTCTGCGGCGAAGGTCAGTCGGTAGCCGCCTTGCCCGTCGGTCTCGGTTTTGACGGCGTTGCCGTACAGTTCGATCACTCTGCTGATCGGGGTGCCCGGGGTGACGCCGTCGATGGTCCGGCCGCCGCTGTGCTGCGTAATTGAGTCGAGCACTCCGTCGGCGAACCCGAAGTCGCAGTCGCGATAGACGACCACCACGTGCCCGGACGTCGCGGCATTCGGGAAGTCGGGGTGTGCCTTGCGGATCTCGGCGAGACTCGCGCCGAGCGTGATATCGCCGATACCGTTGGACGACAACGAATTCTGGGCTTGCTGGACGTTCCGGGTGGCCAGCAGGCGTGCGGCCAACTGGTTGGCGTTCTGGGCCTGCACGAACAGGCCTCCGGTCACCTCTGCGATGCAACGCAGTTGTTCGCTGGCATTGCCCTCGGTTTTGAAACCCACCGTTGATATGGCGACGTTGGGGTACTTCTGCGCGGCCTCCCGTGCGGTGTCACACGGTGGCGTACCGCAGGTGTCCTCTCCGTCGGAGACCAGGATGATCGCCTGTGGTTCCTCGCCGGCGGGCAGTTGGGTTATCGCAGTACGCAGCGCCAGGCTGATCGGTGTGTAGCCGGACGCGGACAGTCCCGAGATCTGGGCGGCCATCTGCTGGCGGTCCAATGTTCCCATGGGGATACGGACTTTCACGTCCTGGCAGCCGGCGGCCTTCTCTGCATCCGAGGACCCGGTGCTGGTTCCGTAGGCCAACAGAGCAGTGCTCGTGCCGTCGGGTAGGCCGTCGACCAAACCCTGCGCGGCACGCTTGGCTGCGTCGATTCGGGGCCCGGGAGCGTCGGTTTCGTTCATCGATCCCGAAGCGTCCAGAATCAGCACGGTCGGCATCGCCGACGCTCGCTCGGGTTCTGCAGCATCAGGCCCGCTGCTGCCGCAACCGCTCACCAGCACAGCGACCGCTATCAGCAACGGCCACAATCGGTTGGCCATGACCCCGGACTCTACAAGCTGGGTGCTTTCGGCGCAGTCATCCGAATTCGCGTTGGAAAACATCCGACCAGCCAGCTTACTTGCTCGCGGCATCCTGCTCGGCGGCGTTGCGGTTGGCGACGGCAGCCGCGGTGTTGAGCGCGGACACCACCTTCTTCAGCCCCGGAACGTGCGTGCCGTTCCAGTCGCTGATGAACTGCTGGGCGTCGGCGCCCTTCCAGTCGACCGCCTGCACCGCCGACGTCAGCTGCGAGATGAGACCGTTGATGTCGTTCGCCTTGCCGTCCAACTGCTTGGCGAACTGGCGTACTTGATCCGTGTCCTGCCCCAGATATGCCATTTGTTACTCCTGTTCTTCGGTGGGACCGCAAACTCGCCACGAGCAACGCCCATATCCGATCGCTCATCATCGCCGACTAGCCCTTCGGGCGTAGGTACCCCAAGATCGGGGCGGACTGCTTGGAGAAGGTGTGTGGGCGCACCAGCGCGGGGTCGTGTGGCCAGCCGTCGGCTGTCTTCGCACCGGTGTAGTTCTGTTCGATGACAGAGTAATTGTCGCCGTCGACGGACGTGATCACCGCGACGTGGCCGGCGCCGCCGTTGGTCGAGTTGCCGCCGTAGACGATGACGTCGCCGGGCTGCGGAGTCCCTGAGCCGTACGGGATGCGGTCGTAGTATTTCTCGACGCCGTTTCGCCCGAAGTGATTGTAGATATCGGCTGCGGCATCGCTGTCGTGCGCCATCCCGGTGTTGGGTATTCCGTTGTCTGCGTTGTACTGTCGGAACACGTCGAAGCACTGGGCACCGTAGGCCTGGTCGTAGTTGATTTCGTTGTGCTGCCACTTGTTGACAAACGCATCTACCGCCTGGGCGTTCTGGGACGCGGCGGCGCTTGCTGCCGCAGCGCCTCCAGCCGCGGTACCGGCGACCGCACCTGCCGTACCAGCCGCCGAATGGGCGGCTGTTGTGCCGGAGTGCGCAGCCTGACTCGAACTCCCAGCTCCGGTTGCTCCGCTGACCCGGCGCTGCTCCTGGGCGTTGTTCCACGCCGACGTGCCGAGTCCTTCAACATCATTGGCGACGGACGTCAGGTTCTTCTTGTGTTTGGGCCACCAGTCGTTGACGAACGTCTGCGCGTCCTTGCCCTCCCACGTCGAAGACAGTTTTTTCACGGAGCTGTCGATGCCGCTGATCAGCGATTTGATCTGATTCGCCTTTGACTTCAGTTCCTTGCTCGTCTTCTCGACGGCATCGACATCCATCCCCAACTGCGTCATTGTTTCGCCTCTCTTCAGGGGTCTGCAGGGGTGAGGACGGCGAGCGCGGTCACGACCGCGCCCGCCATCCCGGCTGAGCCCGCCAAGGTCAGTGCCCCGAGACCTGCCGCTGTTCCTGGGCGTTGTTCCACGCCGAAGAGCCCAGTCCTTCAACGTCATTGGCGACGGACGTCAGGTTCTTCTTGTGCTTGGGCCACCAGTCGTTGACGAACGTCTGGGCGTCCTTGCCGTCCCACACCGAAGCCAGATTCTTCACGGAGCTGTCGATGCTGCTGATCAACGATTTGATCTGATTCGCCTTCGACTTCAGATCCTTGCTCGTCGTCTCGACGGCTTCGACATCCATCCCCATACGTGCCATGTTCTCGTTCCTTTCGTCATGTGACTCTTGCGGTTCTTCGGTTCGCCGGGAACCTATGGTTGTGTCGTAACTAGATGACCGGTTGCGCGACCTGCAGCCACACCCCCTTTCCTCGTTCCACGAAAATCCCACGCCCCGGCGGAAATTCGGTACGCCGGACCGTGCCGATCGAGGTGCTCAGCAGGCTGTCGGCCTCCGCTCCGTCGGGCCACAACAGCAATCCACGCCGCGATGCCTTGAACGGTTGACTCAGCGTCCACGCCTGGCTCCAGCTGGACACCTCGGACTCGCCGACGATAAGAGCCGTGGTGGAACGGGCTTTGACGAGTTCGACCAGGGCGTTCTCGGCCTCGGTGTCGCCGAAGTCGCCCACCCGCTCGATCACCACCATCAGGTCGGTTCCGTCCGCCGTCGTGAGCTGACCGGCCAACTCGCTCACCGCCTCCACACTGGCGGCGCTGTGGGTCCAGACGTCTTGACCGCCGATCGTCGACGGCCCCGGTGCGAGGTGCACGATGCGGGCGTTCGGATGCAGCCGGCGCATCGCCTGGGCCAGGGTCACCAAGGCGGTGGAACGTCCGCTGCCGGGCGGTCCGGTCACCAGCATCACCCCGGTGCTGCTCACCCCGAACGCCGTCAACGATTCGTCGGCGACACCGATCACCGCGGTGCCCGCTGCGGTAGTGGCAGGAAGGGCATCCAGCTCGATGTGCTCGGAGAGCCGCTGGATCGGTTCCGGCGGCACGAACCCACTCTGGCGCATCCGGTCGGCCAACTGCTCGATGGCACGAGCCTGGACGGAGACGTTGGAGTCGCCGCCGAACACCCCGACCTGCATCTCCAGGTCGTCCATGATCGCCCGTCCCGGAGGCGATTTCGGCGACAGGATGTCCTTGGGCACCCCGATTGTCAGATAGTCGTCTTCGGAGGCCAACCGCAGCACCATCCGCTGCTGGATCGTCGAGGCCAGTGAGGGAGGGATGGAAGCGGGCCGATCCGCGGTGATCACGACGTGGATGCCCACCATGCGGCCGTCGGCTGCGAGCTGACTGAACATCGTGAAAAACGGTGTGTGGCTGACATATTCGTACTGATCGCGGAATGGCCCGATCGAATCGAGCAACAGCAGGATGCGCGGCTCGTCGGGTTCGGCCACCGCGCGGTACTCGGTGATGGTCGAGGCATGCGCGCGGGTGAACTTGCGCGAGCGCTCCTCCAAGAGCGCGACCAGCCGCCGCAGCACCCGGCCGATGCTCTCCTCGTCGGATCCGTCGACGACGGACACCACATGTGGCAGTCCCTCGAGCACCCGAAGGCCGCCCGAGGAGAAGTCGATGCCGTAGACGTGGGTCGGGCCGGCGTTGGGGTTCAGGGCAGCCGTGATCGCCAGGGTGCGCAACGCGGTCGACTTACCGGAGCCACCGGTGCCGATGATCGCCATGTTGCCCGCCGAGTCGGGGTTGAACGTGCCGACGGGCTGGGCCTGATGAGCCGGGGTGTCGCACTTGCCGATCACCAACGCTGCGGTGTCGCCTTGCCGGGCCAGGGTTTCCAGCGGATACGTCTGCTGCAACGGCGGGAGCCACGGCTTGCGGGGCGTGGGGATGTGCAACTGCTCGGCGGCGGCGTTGACGGTGGCGACGATCCGGGCGATGTCGGCGGGTCCGGACGGTTTCGTGGCCGGTTTGGCTGCCGCCGGGTTGGCCCAGGGGCGCTTGCGGCCGAACATGAACTCCCACATGTCGATCGGGGTCTGCTCGGGTTCGTCACTGGTGCGGCCGCCGACGTAGGCGGACTGGAACGTGGTCAGCCGGCCCGGACCGGTCTTGGCGACGGCGCGGCCGGGTATCTCGGGTGGGAAATAGGCGGCCAGCGGATCGTCGATGACATCGACGGAATCCTCGACATCGTTGAGTCGCAAGGCGATCCGCAGGTTGGTGTTGGCGCGGAGGTTGTCCTTGATGACGCCGGCGGGCCGCTGGGTGGCCAATACCAGGTGCAGTCCGAGTGAGCGCCCGCGCTGCGCCACATCGATGACCCCGTCGACGAACTCGGGGACCTCCCCGGCCAGCGCGGCGAACTCGTCGACGATGATCACCAGGCTCGGTGGCGTGTCGGGGTCTCCGGTCTGCTCCAGGGCGATCAGATCCTTGGCGCGCTTGAGGTTCAACAGGTGCTCGCGGCGGCGGATCTCCGCGCCCAATGACGTCAGCGCCCGGCGAACCAGATGCGGCGAGAGGTCGGTGACCAGTCCGACGGTGTGCGGCAACTGGACGCAGTCGGCGAAAGCCGCGCCGCCCTTGTAGTCCACCAGCAGGAAGCTGATCCGATCGGGACTGTGCTCGGTGGCCATCCCGATGATCCAGGACTGCAGGAACTCACTCTTGCCCGAACCGGTTGTGCCGCCGACCAATGCATGCGGGCCGTGCTCGCGCAGGTCCAGGTGCAGCTCCCCGGATCCGGTCGACCCGACCAGCGCGCCGAGCTTGGCCGGCTTGCCCGATGACGGGCGGGCCTCCCCGTTGCGGGCGAGCACCGAGTTGTTGGAGAGCCACTGCTGGGCGATGACCGTGGGCTGGGCGGCCAGCCGGGTTCCGGCCAGCCCCAGGAACGACACCGTCCTGGGCAGGTCGGTGTCGTCGTCGACGGTGGCACCTACGTCGACCACCGGCGACAACAGCAGCGCCACCTGCCGGGCGTCGGCGACCTCGATGCTGTCGGAGGCCACCGGGACGGTGTGCCTGCCGCGGCGCACCTGGCCCACCGTCGCTCCGTCGGACTCGTTCTCGACCAGCACGAAGGTGCGGCAGGCGGCGGGCAGGCTGGTGACCTGGGTGGCGACCCAGACGATGTGAACGCCCACGGCACCGCCCTGCTCTGCGAGTCGGGTCAGCCGCGGACGGTCGATCGGCGCGGTGTCGTCGACCAGCACCACCACCGCCGGAGTGAGTGTCTGAGCCCGGGTGCCCTCACCGGCGCCGGGTTGGATGTCCGCGAACGTGTACTGGGCCTTGTCGCCGGTGGACACCCTGCGCTGCTTGACCAGATCCTCCAGCCGCGAGAGCAGGCCCAAGCCGCCGTTGGCGCTGTCGGTGAGGTGATTTCCCGACAGCGGGCTGTGCGCCGAACCGGCATGCGGCAGCCACTCCAGCCACTCCCAGGACGCCCGGGACTGCGGCGAGCTGAACGCGGTGATGGTCAGCTCAGCGGGGGAGTGCAGCCCGATCAGCTGCATGATCACGCCGCGGGCCACCCCGTCGACGACATTGCGGGGACCGCAGATCCCCAGTGCGCCGGATTCCCGCAAGTCGGCGACGATCGGGACGTCGGCGACGTTGGCGAACTCCTGCGCCAGATCGTGCAGTTGCTCGACGTGGGCGGCCTCGGCCTCATCGGTGTCGGACAGCTCGATGAGGCAGCGCGACGGGGCGTCGCCCAGCCCGAGCCGCACGGTGAGAAATCCCGGATGCTCGGGACGGTGAGTCCACAGCAGTGGCCCGAGCCGGTGGATCGCCTCGACCACCTCGGCCAGCGCGGGGGTCTCGGCCAGTCGCACCGCGTGTTCCACCCGGTGGGCCGCGGTGAGTTTCTCGGTCAGTGCGGTCAGTCCGTCATCGAAGTTGCGCACCTGTTGTTCGTATTTCTTACGGGTCTGGATCTTGCTGTCGATGTACGAGCCGATCATCAGCAGTGGGCTCAGCCCGATGAACACGATCGACATCAGGCTGCGGGTCACGGCGAACATCACTATCCCCATGATCAGCGGGGCGATCATCGAGATGATCGGAAGAGGAGCGGGTTCGGGCCGCTGCGGTGGCCTCGGTGCCTTGAACGTCTGTTCGTCGAAGCGGGTGGTCACCCGCGGGGAGCGGTTGAATTCGATGGCGATGCTGTCGGATTGACCGGCGCCGGGGCGCACCGTGTGCAGCACCGCGACGGCGGTATTGGCCAGGTGCACGGTGTCGGTGGCACCGACCAGCGCCCGCTGGGCGGCCTGGCCTTCGATACGCAGACCCGTCGGGCCGGCCAGACTGAGGATCTCGATGCTCTCGCCGATCGACAGCGCGGCGTGGACGTCGAGGATTCCCGGATCGGTGAGCACGACGTCGTTGCTTCTTCCGGAACCGATCGTCGAATTACCCGCGGGCAGGGGGAATTCCATCCCGGCATGGGGGCCGTCGAGCACCCGCAGCACCGCGACCGACCGACCCTGGCGGCGCTTGGGCGGAAGCGCGGCGGCCGCTGCGATGCTGATCGTAGAACCCGAGTGCAGCCCGGAGTCGATCAGGCTGCGCGACGGGTCGAGCAGCCGGCCGGCCTTGTCCTTGGTGAACGCGGCCTGCTCCAACTTCAACGTCAACCCACCGGCCGGGGGGCGCTGGTGCTGCTCGGGGTCGCTGAGGACCAGCGCCTGTGCCAGATCCGCCACCGATGCGGTCGCGTCGGCGGTGATCGCCACCTGCGCCTTGGTGCCGTTCGGGCGCCGGAGGATGAACTTGGCGTGCATTCAGTCCCGCTTCGTCGTCGGAATGGGCACCGGGGAGTGCACCCGGTGCAGGCTGCGGTCGGAGGCGGCGCGGCGGAACAGAGTGCGTTGCGGACGGGCCCCCAACGGGTTGGCCCCGACCGTCACGTCGAGGACCCCGAGCCCGGTAACCCGGTCGTGCAGTCCGGCTCGGCCGCGGGCGTCGGGTGTCATCGGCAGCGCCGCCAGGCCCAGTGAGAGGGCGAAGATGGTGCCGCGCAGCAGGGCGCGGCCCACCCCGGGGCGTTGCAGGTCGTCGGCGCCGACGAGGCGCAGGCCCAGCAGGGACTTGCCGAACGTCGTGCCGCTGAGGCCCTGCCAGGTCTGCATGAACGCCCAGACCGCGACGACGGCGACGGGCACGACGGCGTACACCAGTGCCGCCGTCCGCAGCGACGCGGCCGCGATCGACAGCGGCAGCGCGGGGCTGACCATGGCGGCCAGATCCAGCAGGAAGGCGCTGGAGCGTACCGCGACGCCGGCGGGCACGATCGGATCGTCGCTGGCCTCCGGCGTGGTGGGTGGCTGGGTGGGGCGTACCGCGGTGGGAGCACCCGCCGCCGCGTAGAGCTGCCCGCTGCGAGCGGTCAGGGTGTGGCCGCACCGCGTGCAGAATCGGGCGCTGGGCGGCAGGCCAGAGCCGCACTGCGGGCAGGACGCGCCTGCTCCGGCTGGCTGATCTGGCATCGACATCTCCGTCCTGGCCGGCAATCCGCCACCGCGACGGACTTTTCCCAGTGCTAAGAACCGTAATGTTCGGCCACCGGCGGCACAGTCGCACGAACGTATGATTCGCCCGCTCCCGCAGGTGGCCGAGGCCGGCCGGAATTAATCAGTCGCGACCTGTCGTTGCAGACGAGGAATTGTCAATACCTGTGGATCGGGGTGTTTCAGGCGACCTCCGTTTCGGTT